>CAIMXN010000206.1 GCA_903845455.1 uncultured beta proteobacterium
ATGCTCATTAACATCCTCTAAAAATAAAATGCCACCTTGGGTTTGAATTGATGACGGCATGTAAGGTGTACCGACTAGTCCAGTCAAGACAGTTAAATTACCACCCCAGAGCATTCCAGAATGTGAGCCAGAAGGTGTTTTGCCAAGATAGGGCTGGCTACCTGTTACTTGGTAGTCAAGTTTGCGCTCTTGAACTGCAGACTGGAAATGCTTCCACATAAAATCATTTGGGGCAATTACATTGTCTTGCTCATCTTGGTGACCAAAGTCATAGTTGAGCATTGGACCGGCCAAGGTCATAGCGCCTGTTTTCGCCAACAGCGCCAACTGAAATACCGTGAAATCACTATGGCCGCAGATCTGCAAGCCACCCTCAATTGCTTTAGCAATAGCTTCCCAATGAATATCGGGGAGTAAGCGGTGGAGCCCATAACCGCCACGCATGACCATCACTAAATTATCGGGAGTGACTGTTGAAAGGGAATTGATTTCTGCTAAGCGCTCGGCATCAGTACCAGCAAAGCGCTGCCATATCCTCTTGACACACGCTTCATTGTGAATAACGATACCTTGTTGTTTCAGCCAATCAATGCCGGCCCGAGGGCTACGTGTAACTAAACTAGCTCCAGAAGGAGCAATGAGATGAATAGACTTCAACGTCGCTCCTTAAAAAAATCTCTCAGTAATTGACCGCACTCTTCCTGCATGATGCCGCCTTCAGATGTCGTCTGGTGATTAATCTGCTTCATAGAGAATAAATCTAACACACTCCCTGCAGCACCCGTTTTAGAGTCTGCTGCACCAAAAACGATGCGCTCAATCCTAGCATGCAACATGGCGCCAGCACACATGGCACAAGGCTCCAAGGTAACGTACATTGTTGTGCCAGGTAGCCGATAGTTTTGCTCTTGGGTTGCGGCACCCCTCAGGGCTAACATCTCAGCATGGGCACTGGGGTCATGACTAGCAATAGGCTTGTTAAAAGATCTATAAATCACCTGCCCATCGCGAACTAGTACCGCCCCGACAGGAACTTCGCCAGCTAGAGCGGCTAACTTAGCCTGCTCCAGAGCTTCCTGCATAAACTGACGATCAAGCTCGGCTTGCATGATTTATGGGTGAGTAACGTCTGCCCAACAATTGGGGGTTTCGTAAAGGCGAATAGAGGATAGCATCAACTGACCGCCAAACGCTTTTTCAAAAATAGGTTGCAAAATAGCGAAGGCTGCGTTGGCAAGATTTTCCACAGTAGGCACATGTTCCATCACAACCGTTTTGTGATCTGGCAGGCTTACTAAGAATGCAACTAGACCTTCATCTTCTTTGGCCACCAAAAATGCATGATCCCAAGGCTCGACTACATGCTGATTTGCCAGCCGCTTAATATCTCCAAAATCCAGGACCATGCCATCATCTGCTTTACCAGGATGATCCGCAATTTGTCCGCTTAAAGTAATTTCAATAGCGTAACGATGCCCATGTAGATGTTTACATTGGCCACCATGATTTGGAATACGATGGCCAGCATCAAACTCAAGACGGCGAGTAATCGAGATGGCAGCTTTTTTAATAGTCATTTCTAATTCTTTCAATTGCACTGCTGTGTCTAGCGAATCCCAATCAGCTTGTGAGTCTGAAGACTCAATCGCCACAAGGGACGCTGTTGACATAAACGTACTGCTAATTCAATATTGTCCTGCAGAAGAGCGCCATCCATTGCTTGCAGAAATCGATTGCGATAATCCATCTTTTCAAAACGATCCATTAATCCAGGAAGGTTGTCATGATTGGACTGTGGAATAACCAGTTTTAATTCATCAGCCTGATATACGATCAACTCTGAGCCAGCTTTAGGACTTACGCAGACCCAATCTATTCCTTTGGGCACCTTGATAGTCCCATTGGTTTCAATGGCAACTTCAAAACCTTTTTGATGCAAGGCAGAAATTAATACATCATCAAGTTGTAGCAAAGGCTCGCCACCCGTAAAGACTACATAGCGCTTTTGCGGGCCTGCCGAGGTGCTTCGCCAAGCAGATTCAATCGCATCCGCCAAAAGAAGCGCAGTTTCAAATTTGCCACCGCCAATACCATCAGTACCCACAAAATCGGTGTCGCAAAATTGACAGATAGCAGTTGCACGATCTTCTTCACGACCGCTCCAGAGATTGCAACCTGCAAAGCGGCAAAAGACGGCAGCACGACCTGCGTGAGCACCCTCACCCTGTAGGGTTGGGAAAAGTTCTTTTACGGTATACATAGGAATATCCTGATTTTAAGCGGTAAACCTAAACTCAGGATGTTTACAAGCCAGAAACTGGTCTACCCATCAGAAGAGGACCTGCAGCGGCTCACTTATATGCGGTTAGCTGAAACTGCAGGCTATCCTCAAGGATTGGAACCGCTACTTGCCCCTGAATTCGATAAGAGCCAGAGATCTCACGGGCAACCCATCGCCCAATCTCAGGAGCAAACCAAATGGTTTCTTTCCGAATGGAATCAACTTTATTTGGATCTTCATTTTCATAATTAATCAAACTCTGAAAACGCAAGGCAATAAAACTACCAGCAGGAACGGTAATTTTTTCCCATCCCTGAACGCTTATATATTCTTGCCAACCCATCCTTGAATCGGGGTATCCAGAAATTGCGTATTTAACATTAACCTGCTTACTCCATTTAACCGATAACTCTTGAGGCCAAAGTGGAATAGCGGGATTGAAATTAAGAGTACGCGACCAACTGGGATCCGAAATAGCCATTCCCCACGGTCCTTGAACTTCATTTGCAAGCTGTCCACCATTTTCATCGGTGCGTTCAATCACAATTGTGGCTCCAATTGAAGCAACTCGCTCAGTAACCAAGCCTAGATTTTTGCCATTAAATACATTTCGCTTGATGTAAGACCAATTTTGCCCCACCTGTGGAGGGCGCACTGTGGGAAGTGGATTTGGTTGGGCAACAGGAATACCATGTTCATAAGAAAGTGGCACACCACAAGCTACAGGCACTAAGGCTGCTGAAGTAATAAAAGCGCGACGTGATAGTTTCATATTTTCCCCCGTTATGCGTAATAAATGAGTGCGCTAATGTGCTGTTTCTACTAAATATTGTACTTAAAGCTAACTCTTAAAAGAAGCTATTTAGAGGATTTTAGCGATTTTGTTGCGGGCAACTTTCGGCTGAGGAATTGACATGTCGCATTCATCAAACCAAGTATGTACATCCTGCTCTAGCCCAACACCATGCATGAAGTTATAGATAGCCTTTTTAAG
>CAIMXN010000207.1 GCA_903845455.1 uncultured beta proteobacterium
AGAAGCTGCCATACAAAGGTAAGCAAAGTGCCAAGCATCTACATCATAAGAACCTGACCCAGTCTCAACGCGGGCTGCCAACCATAAAACACCAGCACCAGACCAAATCAAAGCAAGCCGATAACCCGTTTGATAAGTGGCTGATAAAGCTGCTTGACGATCACTATCTGCCAACTCAATCCGAAATGCATCTAGGGCAATATCTTGAGTGGCTGAACCAAAGGCTACCAGCAAGGCGTACCACACGATTTGATTGAGTGCTACCTTAGGATCAACACTTGCCATACCAAGGAGACCAATAACAATTAAGGCCTGCGCTAAGAGAAGCCAACTACGCCTTCTACCAAGCACTTTAGTCAAAATAGGAATGGGCAATCTATCTACCAAAGGTGCCCAAACCCACTTAAAGGCATAGATCAGACCAACCCAAGTTAAGTAGCCAATAGTGCTACGGTCAATTCCTGCTTCTCTCAACCAAAAACTAAGTGTTCCTAAGATGAGTAAGAGCGGCAGCCCAGCAGAGAAGCCTAAGAAGAGCATTCTCAGGCAGGGCCATTCCAGGTAAACCCGAAAATCTTTTAGCCAAGACTGAATGCCACTAAGCACTTCGCACGCGGAATAAAGCAAGGCTGCCAAACAAATTAGGTAGCAAGGTCACTTCTCTACCTTCGTGCAAGATGCAGCGATCTACTATTTTCAATCCAAGAGTAGAAGCTAGTCTTTCGAAGTCAGCCACTGTCAGTACGCGGACATTGGGGGTGTTGTACCACTGGTACGGAAGACTCTTAGACACTGGCATATGGCCCATACCTACTGCCAAGCGATGTGACCAGTGACCAAAATTTGGGAAAGATACAATAGATTCTTTGCCAACACGCACTACTTCACGCAAGATTTTTTCTGTTTGATGAATGGTTTGTAGTGTTTGAGACAAGACAACCGTATCAAAACTATTGTTCTCAAACAGGGCTAAACCGCCCTCAAGATCTTGCTGAATAACATTTAAACCTTTTTGCACACAAGAGAGCACGCGTGCATCATCAATCTCTAGGCCATAAGAATGCACCGGCTTTTGCTTTTGCAAAAACTCTAAAAAACTACCATCCCCACAGCCCAAATCCAAAACGTGACTGTTGGGAGCGATCCATTGAGCAATGGCTACAAAGTCTGCGCGTTTCATTTGAGGGCCTCACGCATTTTTCCAAAATAGGCACGGATCAGATTGTGGTAACGAGGATCATCCAACAAGAAGGCATCATGCCCATGAGGGGCATCAATTTCTGCATAGCTCACTGCGCTCTTATTGCTCAATAAAGACTCAACCATTTCGCGACTACGGTTTGGCGGGAAGCGCCAATCCGTTGAAAAGCTGACCACCAAAAACTTTGCTTGTACCTCTGCAAGGGCACGGTTCAGACTGCCTTCATAACGACGCGAAGGATCAAAGTAATCGAGCGCACGAGTAATTAAGAGATAAGTATTGGCATCGAAGTAAGTAGAAAACTTGTCTCCCTGATGGCGCAAATAACTCTCTACCTCAAACTCGATATCAAAACTAAAACGATAATCGTTTGACTCACCATCGGGACGCTGTAATTCACGACCAAATTTTTCAGCCATATCATCATCAGACAAATAAGTGATGTGACCAACCATGCGAGCCAATCGTAAACCACGCTTGGGGACAACGCCGTGCTCGTAGTAGTTGCCGCCATGAAAATCAGGATCAGAGAGAATGGCGTTACGAGCCACTTCATTAAAAGCAATATTTTGTGCGCTCAATTTAGGAGTTGAGGCAATCACAATACAGTGCTCCAAACGCTTTGGAAACTGAATGGACCAAGCCATCGCTTGCATGCCACCAAGGCTTCCCCCCATCACCGCAGCAAATTTACGAATGCCCAACTTATCTGCCAAGCGTGCTTGAGTATTTACCCAATCCTCTACAGTCACTACTGGAAAATTAGCCCCATAAGGCTTGCCGGTTTCCGCATGAATGCTCATAGGCCCTGTAGAACCAAAGCAAGAGCCTAAATTATTGACGCCAATGACGAAGAAATGATCGGTATCGACGG
This sequence comes from uncultured beta proteobacterium, assembly GCA_903845455.1. Lineage (GTDB taxonomy): Bacteria > Pseudomonadota > Gammaproteobacteria > Burkholderiales > Burkholderiaceae > Polynucleobacter. The sequence continues at coordinate 2,076 of CAIMXN010000207.1, forward strand.
GTTTACCTGGGCCAATCATATTGTCCCACCACCCAATTTCTTTTGGATCAATGGGGTCAGGGCCTGCCACATGATGCGAAGCATTGAGCGCGTGACAAATCAAAACGGCATTACTTTTATCAGAATTTAACTTGCCGTAAGTTTCAATGACTAAATCATAGCCAAACAACATGGCGCCACTTTGCAAAGGCAAGGGCTCGGCAAAGTGGATAGTGTTTCTAGAGAGGTGTAGCTCGCTCATTCGGAGAGAAGAATGCGAAGACTAATATCAGATGCTTCCGTTGGCACCTTCTTAAAGCCACTCCGAGCAAAACGATGCCAGCGACCCAAAACAAAACTCATCAACATAGCCGCACGAATACTGACTTCTTCTTGTCCTACCTGTCCCCATGCGCCACCTTGAGTTTGGGCAATTCGTAAGGCCTGCTTTAAAGAAGCTTCAACGCGATCTAATACTTGAGTAATACGCTCTTGCAAACGATCATCTTCTTGCAATAAAGCGTCACCCAACAGCACGCGCGTCATGCCAGGATTTTTCTCAGCGAAGAAGAGCAACATCTGCAAAATACTGCGAGCCTGCGCGAGACCTGATTCTTCCTTTTGGTTTATTTGATTTATCAAACCAAAAACGGTTTGCTCGATGAAAGCAATCAAACCTTCAAACATTTGTGCTTTGCTAGCAAAGTGCCGATAAAGAGCTGCCTCAGAAACTTGAATTTTGGCAGCCAAAGCCGCAGTTGTTACACGCTCACCCTTCGGGTTTTGCAACATCTCAGCAAGCACTTGCAAAATTTGCAGGCGACGCTCACCTGGACGTGGGCGTTTACGTGTCTTACCAGCTTCAACATCACCGTTGTTTGTTTCTGCTGAGCCTAAAGAATCACGCATAGTCATTTCACTTATCAAAAGCTTATCTAGAACGAATCATTGTTCCAAAAGCCTGCTCTGTCAGAATCTCTAACAATAAAGAGTGCTCAATACGGCCGTCAATAATATGGACTGAGTTAACCCCACTCTTAGCTGCATCCAAAGCAGAAGAAATCTTTGGCAACATGCCGCCTGAGATGGTTCCATCTGCAAATAAGCCATCGATTTCTCGAGCCGTCAAATCGGTCAGGAGCGTGCCATTTTTATCCATCACACCTGGAATATTGGTCATCATGACCAATTTCTCAGCATGTAGAATTTCAGCCATCTTACCCGCAACTAAGTCAGCATTAATGTTGTAAGCCTGACCTTCAGCGCTAAAGCCGATTGGGGAAATCACGGGAATAAAAGCATCGTCCTGCAACGCCTTTACTACTGCGGGATTAATTGCCTCGATCTCACCAACAAATCCAAGATCAATTTTTTGCCCAGGATTTTTTTCATCGGGGATCATCATTTTTCTTGCATGAATCAAACCACCATCTTTGCCAGTCAAGCCAACTGCCTGTCCACCAAAGTGATTAATTAACATCACGATATCTTGCTGCACTTCACCACCAAGAACCCATTCCACAACTTCCATGGTTTCATCATCAGTGACGCGCATACCCTGTATAAAAGTTCCTGTCTTGCCGATCTTCTTTAGTGCCTCATCAATTTGCGGACCGCCACCATGCACTACGACAGGGTTCATGCCAACCAATTTCAGCAGAATCACATCACGCGCAAAACTTTCTTTGAGGCGCTCTTCTATCATGGCGTTACCGCCGTACTTAATCACAATGGTTTTACCGTGATACTGACGGATATAAGGCAAAGCCTCGGCCAAAATTTCCGCCTTTAATAAAGGAGGAATATCAGCAAGAGTAGGTAAATGCTTAGTCATTGCGGCTGAAGAGTTAAAAGGTTATTCGCCAAACAATTTTTGACGTAGTTCACGACGCTCTTGTGCTTCAAGCGATAAATTGGCTGTAGGTCTAGCAATTAAACGGGATAAGCCAATGGGCTCACCAGTCTCTTCACACCAACCATAATCAGCCGTCTCAATGCGTGCTAAAGCCTGTTCTACTTTTTTTAGCAACTTACGCTCACGATCACGCGTACGTAATTCAAGCGCATGTTCTTCTTCAATCGTTGCACGATCTGCTGGATCAGGCACCAAAATATTTTCACGCAGATGCTCAGTAGTCTCTGAAGCATTCTTCAGGATGTCATCTTTGAGGGTCAATAATTTTTGACGGAAAAAATCTAACTGAGCTGCATTCATGTAGTCCTTGTCAGACATCTTAAGCAATTCAGCTTCAGTTAAGGGCGCGCCCTTTGGAGCTTTGCTACTTGCAGCCTTAATAACTTTTGGAGCTGCTGCAGTTTTTGTTGCTGTTTTTACCGTCATCTCATTCTTTCCATGGGTTTGAAGCATTATTGCCTCATTCTGCCAAAGTTTTACGACCTTTTATCAATATTGACCGTGGCGGCGGATTGTACCCGAAGCTGCCTAAGCCAAACATCCCTCGAGCCCAGCCATTAAGGTGTCCTTAGGCAAATCAATGCCAATAAACACCATACGGGTTTGCTTGGGCTCAACTCCCCAAGGACCAGCCAAATCACTGCCCATCATCTGGTGAACCCCCTGAAATACGACTTTTCGGTTACTTCCCTTGACAAAAAGGACGCCTTTGTAGCGCAACATCTTTTCCCCAAAGACCTCCAAAATGCCGCCTAAGAAGTCTTCCAGTTTTTTATGATCAAAGGGTTTATCACTACGAAAAACAAAGGATTGAATACGGTCTGTATGCCCCGCATGACCATGATGATCATGACTGTGATCGTGGACATGATCGTGGTGGTCATCACCATGGTCATGGCCACAAGTGCTGTGGTCGTGATCATCCTTTTCCAAAAAGTGTGGGTCAATGTCCAATTTGGCATTCAAATTGAAGCCCTTAAGGTCTAAAACCGCCGCAAGCGGAACTACCCCCTTAGAAATACCCTGAATCGGCGCCCGGGGGTTCATATGCATTAATCGAGTACGCAATGCATCTATCTCAGCAGGCGTCACCAGATCAGTCTTGGTAATAAAGATTTGGTCGGCAAAGCCCACTTGGCGTTGCGCTTCCTCATGTTCGGTAAGTTGCTGCTGACCATGCTTAGCATCGACCAACGTCACCACAGCATCCAAAACATAGTGGTCTGCCACATCATCATCCATAAAGAAAGTTTGGGCAACTGGGCCTGGATTGGCAACCCCAGTGGTCTCAATGACTACTCGGTCAAAACTAATTTTCTTATTTTTGCGTTGCTCCCAAAGTTCATTGAGAGCCTCAACTAAGTCCCCACGAATCGTGCAGCAAATACAACCATTACTCATTTGCACAATATTTTCCTGATTGTCCTGAACCAAGATATCGTTATCAATATTCTCCTCACCAAATTCGTTTTCAATCACCGCAATTTTTTTGCCATGTTGTTCAGTGAGGATGTGCTTTAGCAGAGTCGTTTTGCCGCTGCCCAAAAAGCCCGTGAGAATTGTTACTGGTATTAATGCCATCGTAAATCCATTCAAAATCTAGAGGTCAATCATTCCCCAGCGGGGGAAACCTTGTATCTTACCGAGTTCCTCAGCCTTTGCCAGCCTTTGCTCGAGGATGAGCTTTGTCGTATGCCTGAGCTAGATGCTGGAAATCTAAAGATGTATAAATCTGGGTACTAGCGATACTGGCATGGCCCAGCATTTCCTGTACTGCGCGTAAATCCTGAGAAGACTGCAGCACATGGCTGGCAAAGCTATGGCGCATCATATGAGGGTGCACATGGGTTGGCAAACCAGCACGCACAGCCAGAGTGCGTAAACGAGCCTGGACGGTACGTGGGGATAAGCGGGCACCCGTGGCAGAAATAAATAATGCTGGAGACTGCTGGGCATACTCAGCGCCATCTCGCCACTCTCGCCAAACCTGCAAAGACTTCATGGCTGGGACGCCAACCGGTACGGAGCGACGCTTACCGCCCTTACCCAAAACAGTCACTTCACCAGCATCCCAGTCTAACCAACCCGCAGAAGTATGTTGACGGTCTTTGCTTTGCATTACGTCAATACCTAAGAGCTCCGAAAGACGTAATCCGGAGGAATATAGTAAATCCACAATGGCTGCATCCCGTATAGACTCAAGATCCTGCTTTTCTTCCGCTTCACGCACCACTTGATTAACCAGTGCCAAGGCTTGCTCTACAGACAAAGCCTTGGGTAAAGATTTCAAACGTTTGGGCGCTTTGACATCATCTACCGGATTGGCACTCAATTTAACGCGTGCCCTACCAACCTGAGCATCTCGACGCGCCTCTTTTTCGGTAAGCCAGTCATACCAACCGCGCCAAGCAGAAAGGCCCCTAGCAATGGTTCTAGATGACTTGCCCTTAGCGTGCCATCTTCCAGCCCAGCGACGTACATGAGCATTGCTGACCTTTAATAGCTCTACAGAATCATCAGCAGCAAACCTTTGCAGTTCGCTTAAATCCATGCGATACGCTTTCAGTGTATGCGGCGATAACTGACGCAATACATGCAACTCATGCAGATATTCCTGCACAAGCGGGTGCAGCTCAGTCGCTTGCGACTTCATAAGCTTGGACACGATCCAAGGCTGCAGCAGTTAATTCAGCAATTTGGCGCAAATAGAATGCCCCCATGTCTGCAGAAAAGCGGGTTTCATCCTTGCTTGCCAGCAACAGTACTGCTGGGGCATGCGATATAGAACTTCCTTTCCCCAAAGGCAAGCCAATCGCCACCATACTTTGCCATTCGGGGCTGATAGTCGTTTGAGTCGCTAAGAGATCAACACTAGCAGCGGCTAACTCTTTTGCAGAACCACACAAAGGGGTATCAATCCAAGGACCAAACGCATTGTTAGGCGCAAGAATTTGTGCAGCATCTACTTCAAATACCTCCGCTAGGCCACTGGTTACGGCAGCTTCTACATCTGCCTTATTGTTAGCACGCATTAAGCGTAATAACCATGCAACCAAACCTTGTTGTGTTTTGTCATTGCGACTGCCGAAGTGCAGCATTTCACTTAAGCGACGATTGAGCTCCTGATTTTGTGTACGCAACATCGTCATTTGGCGTTCTTGCAATGAAATCGCACGATCTTCATGCGGATGCTTCAAACGAACCTCATTTAATAGATTAGCGTAACGCTCGAAGAAGCCCGGGGTCACACGCAGCCACTCGGCCACCAGCTCTTCTTGCTCTGCTTGCTTTGGATCAATTGCGCTCATCTATTTCTTTCTCAATGTTTCATTTGCATTCTGCTTTAGCCAAGCTTTTTACGCAGTAATTCGTTTACTTGACCTGGATTGGCTTTGCCTTGTGACGCTTTCATAATCTGACCAACCAGGGCATTGAACGCTTTTTCTTTGCCCGCACGGAACTCTTCAACAGATTTTTCATTAGCCGCCAACACCTTATCAATCATCACTTCTAGCTCTCCGCTATCACTAATCTGCTTCAATCCTTTGGCATCAATTATTTGATCAACGGTGCTGATTGCTTTTCCTGTGATTGCCTCTTCCCAAAGAATGGCGAAGATATCTTTGGCAATCTTATTAGAAATCGTACCGTCTGCTGTACGCGTCAAGAGCGGGGCTAAATGCTCTGCCTTCAGAGGTATATTCGCTACAGCGATACCAGCCCTATTCACAGAGGAAGCAAATTCGCCAGTGATTAAGTTCGCCGCCGCTTTTGATAAAGGCTTGCCCACAATCGCAAGCAATTCTTCAAATAGTTGTGCAGTGCCACGATCTTGTGTGAGTAACTGCGTGTCATAAGCGCTTAGGCCAAACTCGCTTTGCCATTGCTCACGTAATTGTGCTGGCAAGGCAGGCATTTTGCTACGTACGTCAGCAATCCAGGCATCGTCAATCAATACAGGCAGCAAATCAGGATCTGGGAAATAGCGGTAATCATTGGCATCTTCTTTGCTGCGCATGCTGCGGGTCTCTTGGCGATCGGGGTCATACAAACGGGTTTCTTGAACAACCTTACCGCCATCATTAATCAATTCAATTTGGCGACGCACCTCATATTGAATTGCCTCTTCCAAAAAGCGGAATGAATTGAGATTCTTAATCTCGCAACGGGTGCCGAACTCTGCTTGGCCCTTAGGTCGCACGGAAACGTTGGCATCACAGCGGAAAGAGCCCTCTTGCATATTGCCATCGCACACACCCAACCATACAACCAAGCCATGCAGGGCTTTTGCATAGGCGACAGCCTCAGCAGCACTGCGCATTACTGGTTCTGTAACAATTTCTAATAGCGGAGTACCAGCACGATTTAAGTCGATGCCGCTAGAGGCCTCCCCATGCGGGCCAGTAAAGTCTTCTTCATGAACTGATTTACCTGCATCCTCTTCCATGTGTGCACGAGTAAGCTCTACTACCTTCACTTCGTTGCCCACCAGAATTTCAAGATGTCCACCAACCACCACCGGAATTTCAAACTGACTAATCTGGTAACCCTTAGGCAAATCAGGGTAGAAGTAATTCTTACGTGCAAAAATACTCACTGGTGAAATCTTTGCCCCAACCGCTAAACCAAAACGAATCGCATGTTCTACCGCTTGACGATTCAGCACTGGTAATACTCCCGGTAAAGCTAAGTCAACTGGACAGGCCTGAGTATTCGGTTCGGCACCAAAGCGGATGCTGGCACCACTAAAAATCTTCGATTGCGTTTTTAACTGCGCGTGGGTTTCTAAACCGATAACGACTTCCCATTGCATCATGCCACCTCGCTTGCTTGACGCAAATGCCAATCACTGGCTTGCTGATATTGATGCGCCAATTGCAATAGGCGTGCTTCAGAAAAATAATTACCAATTAATTGCATGCCAATGGGTAGATTTTTAGAACTGAAGCCGCAAGGAACACTCATTGCAGGAAGTCCTGCCAAGTTGGTTGAGAGCGTATAAATATCCTCTAAATACATTTGCACTGGATCTTTTGATTTCTCACCCAAGCGCCAAGCAACATCAGGCGCTACGGGACCAAGAATGACATCACACTTGCTAAATACTGCCTGAAAGTCCGCGGCAATAATGCGGCGAATTTTCTGTGCCTGCAGATAGTAAGCATCATAGTAACCATGACAGAGTACATAGGTGCCAATCAAAATACGGCGTCTTACTTCGGCACCAAAACCCTCAGTGCGGGATTTGGAATACATCTCTGAAAGATCGCGGTATTCATTTGCACGATATCCGTAACGTACACCATCAAAACGACTCAAATTACTGGAGGCTTCTGCCGGCGCTAAAACGTAATACACCGGAATGGATAACTTTGTTTTGGGCAGGCTCACATCAACCAGTTCAGCACCTAGCTCTTGCAAGACTTTAGCTGCAACATTCACTGCTTTAGCAACCTCTTCTGCCAAGCCCTCCGCAAAAAACTCTTTGGGCAAGCCCACACGCAGTCCCTCTAAAGGTTTTGTGGGGCTGGCATTACCCTCCCTCCAGGGCTGGTTGAGATAACGACCATAGTCTTCGCCTGAATCAGCCAAAGAGGTGGAATCACGGGGGTCGTGCGAAGACATGGCTGAAAGTAACAAAGCGCAGTCTTCAGCCGTCTTACCCATCGGACCAGCCTGATCCAAAGATGAGGCATAAGCAATCATGCCGTAACGAGATACGCGTCCATAACTTGGTTTGATACCAGTCAGGCTACAAAAAGCAGCTGGTTGGCGAATCGAGCCACCCGTATCGGTTCCGGTTGCAATCGGAGCTAAACCTGCCGCCACTGCAGCTGCAGAACCTCCAGAAGAGCCCCCAGAAACATACTCAGAATTCCAAGGGTTTAACACTGGGCCATAGGCAGAATTTTCATTGGAAGAGCCCATTGCGAACTCATCCATATTGGTCTTACCTAAACAAACCATGCCAGCGCTGTTTGGATTATCTGCACTGGGAATGCCTAAATTAGCGACCACGGTTGCGTCGAAGGGGCTGAGGTAACCCTCAAGAATTTTGGAGGCTGCTGTTGACTTCCACCCCTTGGTAACAAAGACATCTTTGTGAGCAACAGGGATGCCAGTCAACTTACCAGCTTTACCTGAGGAAATGAGTATATCTGCTGCAGATGCTTGCTCTAAACTTAAGTGAGCATTTACATCTAAATAGGCATTCCACTGTTTACCAGACTCAATTCGGTCTAAAAAGTACTGAGTGAGCTCAGTACTGGAGACCTCTTTTGCGGCAAGCGCTTTTGCCATTAAGGCAATGGGGGTGTTGTGCCAACTCATTCAATCACCCGCGGAACTAAAAAATATCCGTCCTCTTGGGCAGGGGCAGATTGCATGTTTTCAGTCCGGTGATCAGACTCTGTCACTTGATCAACACGCAAGGGCTGTGCCAAATCACGCAAAAAGAGGATGGGGTGAGCCAAAGGCTCAAGACCAGTTGTGTCAACTGCTTGCATCTCTTCGACCAAAGCAAAAATCGCCTGTAATTGAGGCAAAACTGCCTCGGCTTCTGCTTGGTTTAACTCAAGCTTGGAAAGGTGCGCAATGCGCTGGACATCATC
>CAIMXN010000208.1 GCA_903845455.1 uncultured beta proteobacterium
TCGGAAAACCCGCATTCTTAATCAGGCGATTACCGCTGCACAGGGAGATTATTTAGTCTTCTTAGATGGTGACTGCATTACTCAACCAGACTTCGTAGCCCGCCATCGTGAGCTTGCTAAAGCTGGCCACTTAGTAACGGGCAGTCGTGTATTACTCAATCAAGCACTCACTACCTCGCTACTATCTTGGCCACATTGGAGCTTTGAGCGCTTTACTTCGAACTTATTACGCTATCGTCTGAGTGGTGGAATCAATAAATATCTATCACTCAAAATCAAACTGGGTAAGGGTACATGGCGTGACTACAAACAATTTGTTTGGCGTCGTATCAAGGGTTGCAATATGGCTTGCTGGAAAGTGGATGCACTAGCCGTTCAGGGTTTTGATGAAACCATGAAGGGCTGGGGTCACGAAGATGCAGACTTTGTATTTCGTTTACAGCACAATCATATTATTCGCACATCAGGTTCATGGGCAACGGAAGTTTTTCATCTTTTTCATCGCATTCATGATCAAAGTAATGCTGCAGAAAATGCCCGTCGCGTACGTGAGAAAATTTTAGCAAAAGCACTCTAATTTCATGGCAAGCTTCTCATCCCTTAAACCTAAAAAAGTATTGTTTATTGCCACCCGGCAAATTGGTGATGTGTTGGTCACCACCCCCCTCATCAAGCAAGCTCGAGAGCTCTGGCCTGATGCAGAATTTCACTTTCTGGGTTATAGCGGCAAACTCGATATGCTCAAAGGCAATCCCGATATTGCTGAGCTGATTGAGACCTCCGACAGGCCAAAGTTTGGTGAATATCTTGCACTCTTTCATCGACTCTTTCAACGCTATGACTTAGCTATCGTCACACAGCCGAGTGATCGAGCATATTTCTACGGTCTATTGGCAGCTTTTAGAAGAGTGGGCATTTTAGGTGGACACCCCCAAGGTCTCACAGATCAAGACAAAGCTAAAAAAAGTAAAAGTGATCAACAAAATGCCTGGAAGCAAGCAATTTGTTTACATACAGTCGCGGTAGATTATTTTGGACAGCATGTCATCACTGAAAAGCTGCGTCTACTTGAAGTGTTTTACAAAAATCCCCAAGACTTATTTAGTAAATCGATTTCAGTGACACCGCCCGCTGGGGAAGCTCTCACCCCCGTCATCGCCAGTCAATTGCGCTCGCCATATGTTGTAGTGCATCCAGGTCCATTAACCGCCTATAAGCGCTGGCCATTAGCTTATTGGCAAACATTGATTACTTGGTTAGTTGCACAAGGTTGGCAAGTCGTGCTCAGCGCCTCCCCAGCTAAGCAGGACTTACAACTGAATCACGATATTCTCTCTTTGTTAGATGAGCACACTCTAAATAATGTGATTAATACCGCAGGGAAACTTTCCATCCCTCAAGCGCGCAGCTTGATCCAAAGCGCATGGCTATATCTTGGTGTTGATACTTCTATCACCCATCTGGCAGCTGCTTGTAATACGCCAACTATCGCCTTATTTGGACCCACACCACCCTCGAACTTTGGTCCTTGGCCTAATGGTTTCATTGGCAAGCAACCCTACCAATTGCGTGCGCGTACTCAAACTGTCGGTAATGTCACAATCTTGCAGGGTCCTGGTGACTGTGTGCCATGTCGCAAAGCAGGCTGCGAAGATCGCGCTGATAGTAGAAGTGAATGCTTGGATTTGCTGGAGCCCAAGCAAGTGATTGAAGCGATTCAGAGTATTGCCCTGAAATAAAACTTAGTGGTATTGAACCTGAACTGGGTTCGCTTGTTTGGATGCCAGAATTTGATGAAGACTATGCAAACAAGCATCATCAGGATAGATGCGCAGCTCTTCGGGGAACTGCATTAAACAGGCGCCACCACTGGTCGTGACTGCTGCCGTCAACATTAAGCCTTTAATACCATCATTACCAGCCGCTGTGCCTTGAGTAAATGGTACCGTTCGGTTGACCATCAAATAGGGATTGATTTGGGATCGCAAGATCTTGAGATCGGTTGCCGAATCAATACAGACATGAATATTGCGTGCAAAACGCATACGCGCTCCAGTGATATCCATCACCCCTTCGGACACCACACGCATGCCACCAGAAAATTTATCGGGGGTGACATTTACCTTAGCAACTAGCAACTCATCTTCTTTCAGCCAAGAACGGTTGGGTTCATACACCTCACTGTAAAGAGTAACTTCAATGGCTGCAGAGCCATCGTCAATTGTTGCAATCATCATACGGCCACGTTGACCAGTCAACATGCGTGCTGAAGTAATAATGCCTGCAATCAGTTGATCTTTTCCTTCTGCTAACTTAGTAAGCGGTTGACGAATAAAGTGCGCAACTTCCTCACGATAAGCATCAAACATATGGCCAGTTAAACAGAGTCCTAAAGCGGTCTTTTCTTCTTGAAGACGCTTTTTTTCAGACCATGCTGGCTCGCGCACCAGTTCAGGCAAGTGACGATCCTCTTCACCAGCCGCCTCGAACAAACTCACTTGATGAACAGAGGCTTCTGCCTGTTCAGCAGCTTCGATCGCGCGTGCCAGCGAGGCTAATAGCGTTGAACGAATATCGTAAAGATTGCCACCCACAGCCAAATGATCACGATACAAACTATCAAATGCACCAGCACGCATCAGCGCTTCAATCGCGCGACGATTGACTTGGCGACGATCTACGCGAGCACAAAAGTCAAATAAATCTTTAAATGGCCCGCCAATCTCACGCACTTTCACAATCGATTCAATAGCTGCTTGACCGGTACCTCTTACCGCGCCCAAGCCATAACGAATATGACTTAATGGAGAATCTGGCGGAGTATCTGGTGCCCTTAGTGGTGTGAACTCATAAATGCCGGTATTGATGTCTGGTGAAAACACGCGGATTTCGTTAGCCAGGCAATCGTCATACAGAATCTTCACCTTATCGGTATCATCCATCGCGAGCGATAAGTTGGCTGCCATGAATTCAGCTGGGTAATATGCTTTTAACCAAGCCGTTTGATAAGCCAATAGTGCATAAGCAGCCGCATGGGACTTATTAAATCCATAACCTGCAAAGCGCTCCATCAAGTCATAAATCTCGTTCGCTTTACCTTCAGTAATACCACCTGCTTTTGCACCATCACTAAAGATCTTGCGGTGCTGCGCCATCTCTTCTGGCTTTTTCTTACCCATCGCGCGCCGCAACATGTCGGCACCACCGAGTGAGTAACCCCCGATCATCTGCGCCATCTGCATCACCTGCTCCTGATACACCATGATGCCGTAGGTTTCACGTAGAACAGACTCGATCCGCGGATCGGGATACTCTACTTTTTGGCGACCATGCTTACGCTCAATAAAGTCTGGAATGAGATCCATTGGACCTGGGCGATACAAGGCAACCAAGGCAATAATGTCTTCAAAGCGGTCCGGTTTAGCCTCACGCAGCATCCCTTGCATGCCGCGACTTTCCAGCTGAAACACGGCGACAGTGTTGGCTTTCTTCAGAACCTCAAAGGCACCTTCGTCATCGAGCGGTATCTCGCCAATATTCCAAGTTTGACGAGCGGCATGTAGCGTCTTAATCCAACGTTGGGCCGCCGCCAAAATCGTGAGCGTGGTCAAACCCAAGAAGTCAAACTTCACCAAGCCAATGGCTTCAACGTCATCTTTATCAAACTGACTAATGACAGAGTTGCTATCTTGGTCCTTAGAATCTTTTGCTTCTTGGGTATAGAGTGGGCAAAAATCCGTTAAACGTCCGGGGGCGATCAAAACGCCACCTGCATGCATACCCACGTTGCGGGTCATACCCTCTAACTGCTGAGCTAAAGATAATAGCTGACGTACTTCATCTTCATTCTTCTCGCGCTCGGCTAATTGCTTTTCTTCTTTCTTGGCAATTTCAATAGTCATGTACTGACCAGGTTTATTGGGAACAAGTTTTGCAATACCATCGACAAAGTTGTAGCCCTGCTCAAGTACGCGACCCACATCACGAATTGCCGCTCTTGCTGCCATCGTGCCAAATGTCGCAATCTGACTGACCGCATCTTTACCGTACTTATCTTTGACGTATTGAATAACACGATCACGTCCATGTTGGCAAAAGTCAATATCGAAGTCGGGCATAGATACCCGCTCTGGATTTAAGAAGCGCTCAAACAGCAAGTTGTAACGCAGTGGGTCAAGGTCGGTAATCCCTAATGAGTAGGCTACTAAAGACCCCGCACCAGATCCACGGCCGGGGCCTACTGGTACCCCATTATTTTTTGCCCAGTTAATGAAGTCGGCCACGATCAAAAAGTAACCAGGAAAACCCATTTGAGAAATCGTCTTCACCTCAAACACCAAGCGCTCGTGATAGCGTGACTTTTCTTTAGCGCGCACCTCTGGATCCGGAAAGTTTCGCTCCATATGGCGATCCAAACCAATCTCTGAGAGCGCTAAGAGATATTCATCCAAAGTAATCCCTGGTGGCGTCGGAAAATCTGGCAGGCGGGGCTGGCCTAGTACTAAAGTCAAGTTGCAACGCTTGGCAATCTCGACAGAATTTGCCAGTGCTATTGGAAGATCAGCAAAACGTTTTTCCATCTCCTCCTGAGATAAGAAATACTGCTCTTCATTAAATTTCTTTTGCCGGCGTGGATTACCCAAGAGCTCACCTTCAGCAATACAAACACGGGCCTCATGGGCCGTAAAATCACTTCCTTTCATGAACTGCACAGGATGCGTAGCCACTACAGGCAAATCCATCTTGCTGGCCAAATGACAGGCTAGCTGCAGATGTTGCTCATCTTGCGGATGCCCACCCCGCTGCACTTCAATAAAAAATGAATTTGGAAAACTCTTGGCCCAGCGAGCTGCTGCTACCTTGGCTTGTTCTTCCTGGCCAGCGAGTAGGGCAACACCAACATCACCCCATCGTCCACCAGATAAAGCAATCAGACCATGGGCTAAGGTTTTGTTGGCCTTCTTATCTTCAGCTTTAGATGCAGGCTCTGTAAACCAAACAGGATTCACTTCAGCACGGCCGCGGGATTGGTTCTCCAAAGAGGCGCGACTGAGCAACTGACACAGGTTCAGGTAACCAGAATGGTTTTGCACCAACAACAATAAGCGATGAGGTTGATCAGGATCCTGAGGATTACTAACCCAAACATCAGCGCCAGCAATGGGTTTAATGCCTTTAGCACGCGCGGCAGTATAAAACCGTATTAAACCAAATAAGTTACTCAGATCAGTCAGGGCTAACGCTCCCATCTCATCTTTTTCGGCCTGTGCTACTGCATCGTCTATGCGAACGACTCCATCCGTAATTGAAAACTCGGAATGAAGACGAAGATGAACAAAACGGGGTGAAGCCATGAGATCATTTTAGCTGTGTACGACCCAAAGAATCCCCCATCCCCAGCCAGCGCCTATCGCGGGCGATTTGCCCCCTCGCCTACCGGCCCGCTCCATGCTGGATCACTAGTGGCTGCCCTCGGAAGCTGGCTAGATGCAAAGAAAAATGGAGGTAAGTGGCTACTTAGAATTGAGGATATAGATGGGCCAAGATGTATCCCTGGGGCTGACCTGGACATCATGCGCCAATTACTGGCCTGCGGCCTGCAGTGGGACGAAGAGGTGACTTGGCAATCCGAGCGCCAAGATCGCTACAAAACCGCTCTAGAGGTCTTAAATCAGCATAAACACTTGTATTCCTGCGCCTGTTCCCGCCAAACCATTGCCAATGCCCTTGCAGTTCAAGGAATTGAAACTCCACGCAATCAAGAGATGATTTACCCCGGCACCTGCCACCCCACCCAGATCCAAATAAATGCCTTAACAACAGAGAAAGTAGCTTGGAGGTTAGCCCTGCCTAAAGACCTCATCATCGAATTTGAAGATAAGCGTCTCGGAACTCAAAAACAGAACCTCAATCAAGCCGTGGGAGACTTCGTACTCCGTCGCAATGATGGCCTCTTTACCTATCAGCTAGCGGTAGTGGTGGATGATGCCGAGCAAAATATCACACATATTGTGCGTGGCGAAGATTTACTGAGCAATACCGCAAGACAAATCTATTTGCAAACTCTACTCGGTTACAACAGGCCCCACTATTTACACCTAGCACTCGTCCTTGATCAGGATGGAGAAAAACTGAGCAAACAAACTTTAGCAACTCAAATTAATACACAGGATTCCAAAAGTGCCTTAGTTGAATTGCAAAAAGCGGCTAGTCACTTGGGTTTACGAGGTTTGCCCAGCAGAAAAGATCTTTCAATTGCAGAGTGGCTATTGGCAGCCACTCATGCATGGGGAAATCAGCGTATTGAGGAAAAATAAAACAGCTCTTTACAGTCTTACCGCAATACTATTTTTTCTTAAAGCCACCGAGCAAAGCACCAACAGTAGGCTTCGCAGGAGTAATCCCTACCTTCCTAATCTCTGGCGCTGCCGCTCCATCCGGGTTGCTAGCCTTAGGAGTACTAGCTGCCTCATAAGGCATATAGAAAAATGGGTCTGACATTTTTGCTGGTGCAGCTTGTGCCGATGAGCTTCTGCCTGGCGATGCAGTCCTGCTTGGTGATGACACTTTACTGGGTGAAAAGTCTCCTTCAGGTAAGGGCTTCACATCCAATTTACGCTTCATCAACTTTTCGATATCGTCAAGCAAGCGCTTTTCACTCGCATCTACCAGAGCAATCGCATCACCTGTACTACCAGCGCGGCCAGTACGGCCAATACGGTGAATAAAATCTTCCGCACTAAATGGCAATTCGTGATTAATCACACAAGGCATATCCGGAATATCCAAACCACGAGCAGCAACATCAGTAGCAACCAATGCTTCGATTGCGCCTGACTTAAAGGCATCTAAAGTTAAAGTACGTTCACCTTGGCTCTTATCTCCATGAATAGCGCCAGCCTTAATGCCATCTCGCTCGAGAGCCCGCGACAATCTTGCGCAGCCTAAACGACTATTAGTAAAAATAATGCACTGCCGCGATAAGCCTTGTCGTGCACGTGATTCTAGAATTTTGACAATCGCGCGTTGCTTATCTGCAGAGGACACCATATGCACAACCTGACTAACAGTATCGGCTGCGGCATTTTGGCGCGCCACTTCAACCGTCACTGGCGTCCGTAAATAACTTTGTGCCAACTTCTTAATCTCAGGAGAGAAAGTTGCTGAGAATAAGAGGGTTTGGCGTTGTGCCGGAATTAAATCAATGATGCGTTGTAGATCGGGCAAGAAGCCCATATCCAACATGCGATCAGCCTCATCCAATACGAGGATTTCTACTTGCGATAAGTTTGCGACTTTAGATCCAAGGTGATCGAGTAATCGTCCTGGAGTAGCAATTAAAATCTCTACGCCGTTACGTAAGATCGCAACTTGCTCTTTCATATCCACACCACCATAAACCACGGCAGCACGTAAATCCGTATGCTTTGAGTAACTCGCCGCATTCTCCGATACCTGTACCGCCAACTCACGTGTTGGTGTTAAGACTAAAGCACGAATCGGGTGACGCGCCGGTGAAGAGCTTTTACTAGCATGCCGCAAGATTTTTTGAATAATCGGCAATACGAAAGCGGCAGTTTTACCGGTACCCGTTTGCGCTGCGCCCATCAAATCTCTACCCTCTAATACATGAGGGATAGCTTTCGCTTGAATCGGTGTTGGGGTGATGTAACCCTGATCCGACACCGCTTTTTGAATCAGCGGATCTAAACCAAAGTCAGCAAAAGTAATTGTTGCTTCAGGGGCGCTGTCTTCAGCAACCCCTGTGGGGGTGTTTATTTCAGTAACAGTATTAATCAAGGTAACTTACAAGATGGCCGCAATGCCGGCCTTAGCAGTGGCAGCATCCTCGGTCGATTTAACGCCGGAAACGCCGACTGCGCCGATGGTAAACCCATTTACCTCAATATTGACCCCACCTTCTAACATCCCAGAAATATGCGGGACTGACAAGAAAGAAATGCGGCCGGTATTAATAATCTCTTCATAAACGCGGCTCTCACGTTTACCCATGGCTGATGTGCGCGCTTTTTCCTGAGCAATATAGGCAGATACAGGAGCACAACCATCGCGACGAATCAAACCCAATACATGACCGCCATCATCGCAAACAGCAATGGTCACAGCGAAGTTATTTTCAGCAGCATATTGATTCGCAGCATCCAAAATCTTTTGGGCATCTGCTTGGGTTAAATAAGGTTTGGTAGCTAACATATTTATTAATCTTTCCATCTCAATGGTTATTAGTGCGCGATAAACGGGTTAGCGTTTTAATCACTTTGCTCAATTTTCTCAATTATAGTTTGTATGGCCGGCTTACTTGAAGAACTCTTGAGCCGCTACCACCCCGCTAGCCTTGGGTTTGAAGCCCATGGCGCCCAAACTCATCTCCACGCCACTTAAAGCAGCCATTAAGTTCAATTCATTACAGTCGCCCAAATGGCCGATCCGGAAGGCTTTGCCTTTGATTTTTCCAAGGCCAGTACCTAAGGAAAGGTTGAACTTGGTTAAAGCATGCTTGCGCAGCGCATCAGCATCCATGCCTTCGGGAGTGGCAATACAAGTGAGTACCGGGGAATAGCAATCCGTATCCAAGCACTGGTTTTCAAGGCCCCAAGCAGTCACCGCATGACGGCAAGCTTCGGCTAAACGTTTGTGACGAGCAAAGATGTTATCCAAACCTTCGCTCATCATCATGTCCATGGCTTCATGCAAACCGTACATCAAATTGGTGCTCGGTGTTGTAGGCCAAAATCCTGTTTTATTGGATTCTAAAATTTCATCCCAAGCCCAGTAGGACTTTGGTGTTTTAATGCTTTTACTCACTTCAATAGCGCGAGCAGACAGCGCATTAAATCCAATTCCAGGAGGCAACATTAACCCTTTTTGGGATCCAGAAACAGTAACATCAGCACCCCACTCGTCATGACGATATTCCGCAGAACCTAAGCCAGATACGCTATCTACCAACAATAAGGCGGGATGCTTAGCGGCATCGATGGCCTTGCGAACCGCGGCGATATTGGATGTCACACCAGTCGAGGTTTCGTTATGAACCACGCATACCGCTTTGATTTCATGCGCACTATCTTTGCGTAAGCGCTCTTCAATCAAAGATGCATCTACACCCCAACGCCAAGTATCTTGTCCAGCTTTGCCAATCACTTCTGGCTCTAAGCCGATACGCTTAGCCAAAGCACGCCATAAATTGGCAAACTGTCCGGTTTCATAAAACAAGACCCTGTCGCCAGGATTGAGCACGTTGACTAGAGCACCTTCCCAGGCACCCGTTCCAGAAGCGGAATAAATAATCACAGGCTGCTTAGTCTGAAATATTTTCTGAATTCCACTCAACACCTTCAGACCAAACTCACCAAACTCTGGTCCGCGGTGGTCAATGGTTTGATAGCTAATAGCGCGCAATACCCGTGGCGGCACTGGACTGGGTCCGGGAATATGTAAGAAATGGCGTCCAGATGGATGGTTATCCAGTTTTAACATGGCTTGTCTCACTTGCTTTGATGGTTAAGAGTGTTTCTAGTGTAAGGGAATTTTTAAGCATTATCAGTTTTGTATGCAAAATATATTTGTAAATAACTAAAATAAAGGCTTATTTAGCCATTATTTATGCTTTATCATCAGACATTGTTAATTTGTATACAAATTTATAGGGCTATTAGGTAAGTCATGGACATCATTGCACAACCCAATTCTCAGAATTTGCATGAGGCCACTTTCCAAAAACTGCGGTCCTTATTAGTAGAGGGTGCTATTGCCCCTGGCAACAAGCTCAACGAGCGTGAATTAGCAGAAAGCCTCCATGTTTCTCGTACCCCAATTAGAGAAGCAATTAAACGCCTCGCTGCAGATGGCTTGGTAGAGCTCATTGCTAACCGGGGTGCCATTGCAATTCAACTGAGTCACGCAGATGTAGTTCATACCTTTGATGTGATTGCTCAGCTAGAGGGCTACTCAGGTGAGTTGGCTGCTCATAATATGAGTGATGCTGTTCTCTCAGAGTTAGAGGCACTTCAATACGAAATGATGGCCTCATATGCACGCCGTGATTTATCAAGCTATTACAAGCTGAACTTGCGAATCCATCACCTCATTAATCAAGCAGCAAATAATCCTGTTCTGACCCAACTTTTTTCTCAAGCGAATGCACGCATTGAAGCTTTGCGCTTTCGCTCTAATCAAAATGGTGTGAAGTGGGAGAAGGCAGTTGAGGAGCATCAAGAAATGATCGATGCCCTGAAGGCGCGCGATAGCGAGCGCATGCGTAAAGTCATGATCCAACATGTGATGAATAAACGTGATGTTGTGATTGAGCTTCTCAGATCGGAAGATGGTAATACCCAGCATCTTCAAAATGAGATCAGCAAAGTATGAATAAGCCGCTTGACCTCAAAGAACTGATGGTTGATAAGGCGCAATTAGCTAAACGACTTCGCCAAGAAACTG
The DNA here is from genome assembly GCA_903845455.1 of uncultured beta proteobacterium. Lineage (GTDB taxonomy): Bacteria > Pseudomonadota > Gammaproteobacteria > Burkholderiales > Burkholderiaceae > Polynucleobacter. Next base: position 10,465 of record CAIMXN010000208.1, read on the forward strand.
CTGGTGAGCTTATGGTTGATGCTGCCAGTCGTGGGCGCTACGCCACCGATGCTTCGATATACCAAGCCATGCCAATTGCTGTCTTTGTTCCTAAAACAGCGCAAGACATTGCCAGTGCGATACAAATAGCGGCTGAGTTGAAAGTACCCGTTCTCCCTCGTGGGGGTGGCACTAGCCAGTGCGGCCAAACTACTGGCGCTGCACTAGTGATTGATAACAGTAAGTATTTTAGAAACACTCTAGATCTCAATGTAGATAAAGGCACCGTTGAAGTAGAGCCTGGCATGGTCTTAGATCATCTCAATGCCTCACTCAAGCAATATGGCCTGTGGTTCCCGGTAGATGTATCTACGGCTGGGCAAGCCACAATTGGTGGCATGGCTGGCAATAATTCTTGTGGCAGTCGCTCAATCGCCTATGGGAATATGGTGCACAACGTATTGGGTATTGACGCTTGGTTAGCAAATGGCCAAGTGGGGCAATTTGGCAATTACGCCAATAGCTCTGGTATCGCCAAACAATTAGGGGATTTTGTAAAAGGCCTTGCCGACAAACTCCATCCAGAGATCGAAGCCCATTTTCCGAAAGTGCTCAGACGCGTAGCTGGCTACAACTTAGATGTATTCCATCCACAAAGTGAATTACCTTACACACAAGATGGCAGCGTTAATTTGTCGCACCTTTTGGTTGGCAGTGAAGGTACGCTAGCTTATTTCAAATCCTTGAAACTCAAGCTAGTGCCACTGCCACAACATAAAGTACTTGGCATAGTGAACTTCGCCAGCTTCTTCAAAGCGATGGACAGTGCGCAGCATATTGTGAAGTTAGAGCCCACCGCGGTTGAGTTAGTAGACCGCACTATGATTGATCTGGCACGCACCAATCCAAGTTTTAAGAAAACCATTGAGACTGCCTTAATTGATCCATACAGCCCAACGCCTGAAGCTATCTTATTGGTAGAGTTCTCGGGTGAATCACACGCCCCATTACTTGAAAAACTCAACACTTTGCAAGACCTCATGGGGGATCTGGGTTTACCAGGGTCCGTCGTGCCAATGGCAGATGCAAGTCTGCAAAAGAATTTATGGGAAGTTCGTAAAGCTGGCCTGAACATCATGATGAGTCTTAAAGGTGATGGCAAACCAGTGAGCTTTATTGAAGACTGCGCCGTGCCACTAGAAAGCCTTGCTGAATACACCCAAGCATTAACTGATGTTTTTGCCAAATATGGGTCACGCGGTACTTGGTATGCCCATGCCTCTGTTGGCACCTTGCATGTCCGCCCTATTTTGGATATGCGTCGTGATGGCGCCCAGAAGATGCGCGCCGTTGCACAAGAAGCATCTGAGTTAGTGCGTAAATATAAGGGTGCCTATAGCGGTGAACATGGCGATGGCCTTTGTCGTGGCGAGTGGATCTCTTGGCAATTTGGTCCCAAAATTACTGAGGCACTCACTGAAATTAAGCATACCTTTGATCCTCAGGGTTTATTTAATCCCGGCAAGATTATTGATCCACCGAAGATGGATGACGCAAGTTATTTTCGCTACCCACCTGCTTATAAAGTGATTGCGCTGAAACCTGTATTGGATTGGTCTGCTTGGAATGTGCAGAATAATCCTGTTACTGAAGAAACCAGTGCGCCCGGCACTGGTGGCGACCCAGCGATGGGTCTGGCTAAGGCGGTAGAGATGTGTAATAACAATGGGCACTGTCGCAAATTTGATGCAGAAGTGATGTGCCCAAGTTATCGCGTGACGCGTGATGAAAAGCATCTCACCCGCGGTCGCGCTAATACCCTGCGCCTTGCCCTATCAAATCAACTCGACATTAAAGACGCATCACCCTTAGGCAGTGATGCGGTTAAAGAGGTCATGGAACTCTGTGTGAGTTGTAAGGCTTGTCGACGTGAATGCCCTACTGGCGTTGATATGGCCAAGATGAAAATTGAATTTCTTGCGGCGTACAAGAAACGGGTTGGTCATTCGTTGCGTGACTTAGCAGTTGCCTACCTTCCCAAGTACGTATCCATCATCAGCAACACCCCCGGGCTTCCTACTTTACTCAACCTACGTAATCAGATTTCAATGATTGCCAAACTGCAAGAATGGCTGATGGGTATTTCTGCACAACGAAGTTTACCGATTTGGAAAAGACTTACTTTCTGGAGTAATAAAAAAGAAGTGGCTACATATCACTTCACGCCTGAACAATTAAATACCCCCAATCAACAAGGCAATAAAGGTGTTGTATTACTTGCTGACACCTTTAATGCTTATTTTGAAAATGAAAATTTACAAGCGGCACTCAAAGTCCTCAAAGAAGCCGGCTATCGTGTACATATCCCACAGAAAAATAAAGCAGAGAATCAAATTAAGGCTGCAAGTACTTGTTCTAAAGAGTTTTGCTGTGGCAGAACTTATCTAGCGGCAGGAATGGTTGATCAAGCCAAAGAAACTCTCGGTGAACTCCTAAGTCATCTGACACCCTATGCGGAAAAAGGTATCCCCATTATTGGTTTGGAGCCCTCATGTTTATTTACTTTAAAAGACGAGGCGCTGGTAATGGGTTTTGGTGAACGTGCCATTACAGTGAGTAAACAAGCGCAGTTATTAGAAGAGTTTCTAGCTGGCGAAGCAAAAGCTGGCACGCTCAAGCTGAATCTCAAAGCCGCTACGCGCCCTGTGTTATTCCATGGTCACTGCCATCAAAAGTCTTTTGCTGCAGTCACCCCTGCAATGGAATTACTAAAACTCATTCCTGGTGCCCAACCTAAACTCATTGAATCTTCGTGTTGCGGTATGGCTGGTAGTTTTGGTTACGAAGCGGAGCATATTGAGGTGTCTAAGCAAATGGCGGAGATGAGCCTCTTACCAACAATTCGTAAATCACCCAATAGCTGGGTGGTGGCTGACGGAACAAGCTGTCGCCATCAAATCCATGACGGTACTCAAAGAGATGCTGTACATATTGCGCAGATCTTAGCGGCACACCTCTGAGAAGAGGATTAGATTAAGACCAATTGAAACGTTTTCTAATACAGTGCGCCGTAAGACACCAGCAAGAGCGTGCCCGTCAATAAAGCTGGTACCAAACGGCGCTTGGGACTGGACATCATTACCCCAACGCTGAGTATGCAAATCAGAATCCGAATCCACAGCGGAACTGTGGCCAACAGACCGACTGGCAACAAAATCAAACGTACCGTTAAGGTTGCAACCATCGCATAAGTAACAGCGGCTAACCAGCGAAAAATTTCACTCTCTTGGTTGATGCGCCCAGACAGTAAAACGCCAATAGCCCTGCAAATATAGGTGCCAACACAAGCACCCACTAAAGCGACCCACAGGCCCCAACCTTGTAAAGATGCGTTCATCATCCAATGACTCCCGCTTTTTTACGAAGCAATTTACGATCCACTAAATACGCAATCGTTCCCGCGATTAAGCCAGCGCTTAATAAACTGGTATCGCGATCCATTAAAGTAAAGATCGGGCCCAAGACACACCCTAAGCCAATCGCAATGCGATTGACCCATGGCTTAACTTCGGTAAATGTCAGCAAGAAAAATAAGGGATTAATGAAGACCAAACCTAGGGTGACAGCTGTTGGCACTAAACCCGCCAAAAAGTAACCCAACACGGTTCCAGGCAGAGAGATCAGCCAACATAACAAACCAAGCCCTATAAAATAACTCAAGCGATGTTTAGATTCAATCGACGTAAACTCTTTCATAGAAACAGCCCAAGCTGTCATTGCTAATAAATGCACATGGGCATAAAGACTAGGATTACGGTCTTTTTCATGAAGCTGAGGAAAGAGTGTCACGGTCATCGTGACAAAGCGAGTCGAGGTTAAGGTAACTGCTAACGCAATCGCCAGAACAGATGATCCAGTGGTCACCATCTCCATCAGTACAACCTGTCCTGGCAAAGCAAACATCAAGAGGCTGCTAAGTGCTGTGAACCAACCATCAATCCCGTTAGTTCTCCCCATGGCCCCAAAGCCAACCATGCCAGCAAACAAGACCACAGCTGGGGCTCCAGCTGCATCCCGCATCCCTGACCGAAAGGCATCGCCACGATTTTGAAAGCGCTGTGCTGCTGAACCCTCTAATGGAATCTCGCTGGGATCTAGGTATGGCAGGTTTTCTGATAAAGACATGCGCTCATTGTAAAAGCTAGGGCAATATTGTGCTCAGCTACTTTGCGAGCCAAGAGCCCACTCAATATGCTCTGCAACCAATGGGTCTGAACTGGGTAAGGCGCTCAGTAGCGCCTCACGCATCAAACCCTTCTCAGAAATAGACAAAGCCTTCGAGAACAGGGCATTACCCATTGCCACAGCTAAATTACGTCGCCATCTAAAGTAGCCAATACGCCGAATAGCACTTCCCTCATGACGTTGCTCAAACTCTACTTCAGTCCACGACCATAACTGCAAGAGGCTGGCGCCTCCTAGACCATGACGCTCTGCAAAATCTGGCAGGGCAGAACGTTTGGCAAATTTATTCCATGGACAAATGAGTTGGCAGTCATCGCACCCATAAACCCGATTACCCATAGCGCGACGGAATTCCACTGGAATGGCTTGCGGATTCTCAATCGTCAAATAGGAAATACATCTGCGCGCATCTAATTGGTAAGGGGCAGTAATAGCCTGTGTCGGGCATACCTCAATACAAGAGCTACAAGTACCACAATGTGACTCCTCTTCCTCATCAATCGGTAAAGGTACATCCACTAAGATCTCGCCCAAGAAAAAAGTAGAGCCAGATTCACGATTCAGTAATAAGGTATGTTTACCACGCCAACCTAAGCCTGCTTTGCGCGCTAACTCGACTTCCATTAAAGGGGCTGAGTCGGTAAACACGCGATAACCAAAAGTTCCGATACGCACTTCAATAATCTTTGCAAATTCTTGTAGACGATTACGCAAGACCTTGTGATAGTCGCGCCCTCGGGCATACATTGAGACGACTGCTTGCGATGGATCTTCTATGCGTTGCCACTCATGATCAAAATCGATCTGGGGTGCTAAGTAATTCATACTCACACAAATCACACGAACAGTGCCTGGAAGCAATAACTGGGGGTCTGAACGCAAGGCTGCATGGCGCTGCATGTATTCCATCTTGCCATGGCGCCCTGCGGCCAGCCATTCTTGTAAGCGCTCTGAAGCGGGGCCAAGCTGTGTATCGGTAATCCGCAGGTCGTCAAAACCAAAATGCCTAGCCTGCTCCCTGAGCCAATCGCGTAGATTAGACCCATCAGGTAAATGAGAAGTAGGTTCAGAAGGCATATTGAATAGGAATGTAGCGCAATAATTGAATAAACTAGCTAAA
>CAIMXN010000209.1 GCA_903845455.1 uncultured beta proteobacterium
TGGAATCAAACCGAAGAAACAAAACGATTTACTACGGTAGATGGCTTCTTCAAGTCTGGTGATATTGGCATTATTAATGATGATGGCTATATCACGATCGTGGATCGCAAGAAGGACATGATTGTGGTTGCAGGTTTCAAAGTGTTCCCTAATGAAATCGAGGAAGTGATATCACAGCTTCCTGGAGTAAAGGAATGTGCTGTGATTGGAGCACCACATCGAAAATTGGGTGAGATTGTCAAAGCTTTCATCGTCAAAGACGATCAGCATCTAACAGAAGCGCGGGTGATTCAGTACTGCAAAGAGCAAATGACGAGCTATAAACGGCCCAGAAAAATCATCTTCGTCAAAGAACTACCCAAATCTAATGTGGGTAAGATCTTGCGCCGTGAACTGAGGGCTCTATAAGTCGAACCTTATCTTCTGGGCGTTTTACCAACCATTTTTGCAGCGCGTAAGAAATCAAAGTCCACACCTTTATCTGCTTGAGTGACGGTATCTAAGAATAATTTCTTGTAACCACGATCTGCAGTCGGTTCGGTAATGGGGTTATCTTTCATGCGCTGGGCAAGTTCTTCATCAGAAATCAGCAGGCTAATCTCACGATTCTTGACGCTTAAACGAATGCGATCACCATTGCGTACTTGGGCTAATGGGCCACCAATAGCTGACTCTGGTGTGACATGTAAAACAATAGTGCCAAAAGCAGTCCCACTCATCCGGCCATCAGAGATCCGAACGATATCTTTAACGCCAGCGCGTGCCAATTTCATTGGAATAGGGATGTAGCCGGCTTCAGGCATTCCTGGGGCGCCCTTTGGCCCAATACTCTTTAGAACCAAAATATCCTCTGCTGTGACATCCAGATCAGGACTATCAATGCGAGTCACCAAATCTTCGGCATTTTCAAATACAACTGCACGACCTTCATGCTCCATGAGTTTTTCATCGGCCGCAGACTGTTTAATAATCGCACCACCTGGAGCAAGATTGCCGTGCAGGACAGCGATACTACCGCGAGGGTAAATAGGGTTATTGAATTTGCGAACCACATCTTGTTTAAAGCTAGGTCGGGCAGCATCAATTTCTTCGCCCAGCGTTCTACCAGTAACGGTCATGGCATTGAGTTTGAGTAAAGGTTTGAGTTCGCGCAATAAGGTAGTCATCCCACCGGCATCATGGAAATTTTCCATATAGTGATCGCCGGAGGGCTTGAGATCCAATAAAACAGGAGTTTCATCGCCCATCTTATCGAGTGCTTCTAAATCAATCTCCAGACCCATGCGTCCAGCAATGGCTGCAAGGTGAACAATGCCATTGGTCGAGCCACCAATCGCCAACAAAACGCGCATGGCATTTTCAAAGGCATCCGCAGTTAACACCTTATCAATGGTTAAACCATCTTTGGCCATTTGCACCGCGCGCGTACCAGTTTCTTCGGCAATTCGAATTCTATCGGCAGTTACTGCTGGTGGTGATGCGCCGCCAGGCACTGTCATTCCCAAGGCTTCAGAGATGCAAGCCATAGTGCTGGCGGTGCCCATCACTGAGCAGGTACCAACGCTAGCAACGAGTTGATCGTTGACTTCATCTTTTTCAGTTTCATCAATTTCGCCTGCACGAAATTTTCCCCAGTAGCGACGACAGTCAGTACAGGCACCCACGCGTTCACTACGATGCGAACCAGTCAACATCGAACCGGTAATGAGTTGGATAGCTGGCAGACCAGCAGAGGCAGCGCCCATCATTTGGGCCGGAACTGTTTTATCGCAACCGCCAATCATCACTACCGCATCCATAGGTTGGGCTCGTAACATCTCCTCGGTATCCATCGACATCAGGTTACGCAAATACATACTAGTTGGCGCTGCAAAGCTCTCATGAATTGAAATGGTGGGAAAGTCCATAGGGAGGCCGCCAGCTAACATAACTCCTCGCTTTACCGCCTCAATGAGTTGCGGCATATTGCCATGACAAGGGTTATAAGCACTGCCAGTATTAATGATGCCAATCACGGGTCGATCTAGTGCGCTATTGGTATAGCCAGCACCTTTGATAAAAGCCTTGCGCAAGAAAAGAGAAAAGCCTTTATCACCATAACTGGTGAGTCCTTTACGTAAGCCAGTTTCAGTGGTCTTCGGATCTTTTGGCTTTGTAGTCATTCTGTTCTCGGCTTTTATCTTGATTAAATGATGCTAAATTGAGGTTTTTAGCAATTGTAGCGATAGGTGTTAGCTTTCATCTAAGGAGTACCACCCCAACGATATTGCCAAGAAATTCCTACAGCGTTATAGCTGGTATCTGTGTGTGAATAAACCCCTTTACTGCCGCTAAGGCGTATGGAGTTTTGCTTGTCAATGGGGTAGGAGAGTGTGCTCCCAAAGCGCCAGTTTTCTTGTGTACCGCTCGCGGGTATGCCATTGACATAGGTTTGGCCGCCCGTGAAATAAGTGGCATCAGCTGAGATCCAGGCAGTGTTCGGGAAGTAATAGATGGCATGTGTTTCCCCTGAGTACACTGGATTTTGCGAGAGTGTGTTGCTACCCATGTAATTCGTATTACTGGTGTAGATGGTTGCCATACCAGCTAATTCTAGGCGCCAAGGCCCAATGGCTTGAGAGAGCCCTACACCTGGTTGAATTAAGGAGCGATTAGCTCCCACATTAACCATTTGACTGCTGTTGTACTTCCCCCAAGGGATGGTAGCGGCTAAGCTGGCGCCAATGATGAGGTCTTGTTGGTAGCTCAAAAATTGGCCATTCGTTAATGCTGGTGCCCCATAAAGATTGACAGATGCTTTGATCATGGGATCCGATAGACCTTCAGCAGATGCATTAATGGATTGACCACCAACACGCCCCACACCTGAGAGTTCTGCATAGGGAACAGTGAGAGTGAGTCTGCCGGATTGCCCAGCAAGGTCGAGGACATGGGTCAAGCTTACTGCTTCGGTATTTAATGTATATGAACCACTTTTGGCTTGCGCAATTCCAGCTGTAACAAAGTTCATACCTATCGGTGCATTGGAATAGGCGCGCGCTTCAATTTCTTGGGCTTGGCACAAAATGGGCAATAGTGTGACTAGTAGTAATCCAAGCCCATAGAGCGTATTGCGGAGATTGCTAATAGCTTGCTGAGCTGCCATTAGGGTTTAGTACGCACACCAAACAATAATTCTCTTGTTGAAATTTTTCCCAAAGAAACACTAATTCCACAAAAGACAAGATAAGGCCATACGATCAGCCAGTAAACAATGGATAGAGCTAGGATGTATAGTGGGTCCCCGCGTCCGAAATTTAGAATACCAGCTATAAAACTTGTGCCATGAATTTGGCTATCGATGCCACTCTCTAAATAGCTCAACACTAGAATTGAAAACAGATACAGAATAGATTTTAGAAATAATGCCCCAAACAATCCCCGAGACCTATCGTAATGAATTGGATAGACTGCTTGTGTGAGCACCATGAACTTTGCGCATAGGGCTGCCTTAATTAAGGCAAAGCCAAAGACAGCTAACTTTAGTTGATCATGCTGAAAACGGGTTGCCGCTAAAAATGCGAGAGCACAAAACCAGATCGCAAAATATAAGCTTAGTAGCCCAGCTTTAATAAAGTCTTCTTTTAATTTTTCTTTAATCTTCATATTATTTTTGGAGTATGTCCACTCACAATGGATCCTGTGTTTGGGTCAAGCTTTCTAAAGCCGAATAGGGAAAGTAGCATTAATAAGCCGACTGCAATAAACGTTGCCTGAAAATCGATCGCTGTCGGTGTCGAGGTATTTTCTCCGCGAAGTAGCATGCAAAACTGAAGCAACACTGCTGCTACAGAGACGCCTATTCCTTGAGATAGTTGAGTAATGGTACTAAACAGTGTATTTGCACCACTCATTTTATCGTTTGGCACATCCACAAAAGCTAAGGTTTGTAGACAGGTAAATTGCATGGATCTACTGGTTCCATAAATAAACATCACGATACAAATCAAGATGACATTGGTGCTAGGCGATAGTAAGCCACAGAGTATTGCGGCCGCTGCAGAAATTGCGGCGTTAACAGTTAAGATATTTCTAAACCCGAATAATTTCAGTAGGTAAGGGGTCATGGGTTTAAGCCCAAGGTTTCCTAGCATGGCCGCTAGTAATAGTAAGCCGGATACAAAAGGGCTATATCCAAAACCAATCTGAAACATGAGCGGTGCTAGAAAGGGCGTTACCCCAATCAAGGTGCGGACAAATGAACCGGACATCACTGTCACGGCAAAACTCGGAATGCGAAGAATGCTGAAGTCCAGAATAGGTGAGACATGTTTTTTAGCATGCCGCGTTGCTATGATGCACAGCACTAAGGCAAGCAATACGTAATACCCAATGTCTGGTGTGATGCCACTATTGGTAATGTTTTCAAGAGCGCTAATGATGGTTGCTAGAGTGATGCCTGTAAGGGCAAATCCAAACCAATCCAAAGGTCGACGCTCTTTTTCGCCATCATTTGCAGTAAATCGACTCACTAGCAGGATGCCGATCAGTCCAAGTGGAATATTTAGAATAAAGACCCATTGCCATGAGAAGTAGGTCGTCAAAAATCCACCAAGAGGAGGGCCAATGATGGGGGCCACTAGACCTGGCCAAGTAATTAATGCAATCGTTTTGGCCAGTTCTGTTTTTGGCGTTGTGCGCAGGACGATGAGCCTGCCGACAGGAACCATCATGGCGCCACCAATCCCTTGAAGAATGCGTGCAGCTACAAATTGTTCGATTCCCTGACTAAGGGCGCAGAGGGCAGAGGCGAAAGTAAAAATCCCAATCGCTGATCCAAAGATCAAGCGAGATCCAAAGCGATCTGCCAGCCAGCCACTAATTGGGATAAAGATTGCCAGTGTGATGAGGTAAGAAGTAATGCCAATACTGGCATCAATAGCGCTAATACCGAAAGTATTGGCCATCTGAGGTAGGGCAGTAGTAATCACTGTGCCGTCTAGATTTTCCATAAAGAAGGCGGTTGCTACGATAAGTGGCTGAAGATGTTTAGATAAGCCCTTATTATTCATAATCAACAGTCCTGGACCACTTGCCTTGACTTACGGAGTGATGTATTGCCCCTTCCAGAAGAATAAAGGGCTGGTATCTGCATGGTGCCTGTAGTTAACTACTTTTGCAAGAAAGATGATGTGGTCACCACCTTCGATTATGTTTTGTGTGACGCACTCAAAATGCCCGGAAGTTCCTGGCAGAATTGCAATCCCATCTTCTGTATAAGTGCAATCAAGACCCTGAAACTTATTGTCACTAGGTCGTGCAAATTGATTGGATATGTCTGCTTGGTTTGCTGATAGAACATTTACAACAAAGTTAGAATTTTCTTTAAATGCACCATGACTAGGGGCATTTTTACCTTGTGACCAAAGAATCAATGGTGGATCTAGTGATACCGAGTTGAAGGAGCTGGCTGTTACACCGTAATGCTTGCCATCTTGATCGCGCGTTGTAATCACAGTCACGCCGGTGCCAAAGCAGCCTAGTGCGTTTCTGAAGTCTTTTTGATCAAACCCTACATTTTTTGCTTCCATGGCCTGCCTTCATTATTTTTTGCTGGTATATTTAGGTGATCAAGTGATCAACTAAATATAATGATGCCATAGATTAATAAAAAAGTTTTTGCAGTCGTGATCTATAAATAGGATCCTAAAAGACAAAAATCTAATAGAGAGAAGCTTAAAAGGCAGTCATGAATAAAGCAAAGATTGCAGATCAAACAACATAAATTCAATGTGGAGATAGAGAAATGATAACAAATAGCGCCTTTGTATTTGAGGGAAGAAAAGACGCCCCAGTATTGGTACTTGCCAATTCTTTAGCCGCTGCTCCAGAAATGTGGGATGCACAGGTAGAGGTACTAAAGCAATCTTATCGGGTCCTGCGTTATAGCTACCAAGGCCATGGTGATACACCTTCGAATCAAGAACTCGCCTCGATAGAAAGCTTAGGTGCTGACTTAGTAGAGCTCTTAGACCAATTACAGGTTCAGCAATTTTCTTTTGTTGGGCTTTCTTTAGGTGGAATGTTGGGTCTTTATTTGGCCGCAAAATTTCCAGCTAGAGTAAAAGCATTGGTGGCCACTAATTTCAGACCCTTTCAAATTGAAGTGACGCAAGGTCAATGGAATGATCGAATTGCCATGGTCAAAGAGAAGGGTGTGGCAGCGATTGTGGATGGAACGGCGGATAGATGGCTTACCGAAGGATTTCGTAAGGCGAATCCAGCGGCAGATCAAATGATTCGTCAGATGATTGCCAGAACTTCGGCCAAAGGCTTTATGGCTTGTGCTGGTGCAGTTCGTGATTACGATGCCCGTAAATTCATGTCAGAGATCACTTGCCCTGTTCTCATCATCGGCGGTACACATGATATGGCTGCGCCTGTTGCAGAATTCGCTTGTGTACGAGAGGCATTGAAGGGTGCTACTTATCTAGAATTGAATGCCGCACATTTAGCCAATATTGAATGCGAGAGTCAATACACTGAAGCGGTCTCCCAGTTTCTCAAAGCAAACTCATAATTCATTAATAAACAGGAGATCAATCAGATGACTCAACAAGCGTTGCGTGTAGCTGTTATCGGTTATGGCTGGTGGGGAAAAACGATTGTTGCTACATTGCAATCTAGCCCTTTATTAAAAGTGGAAATGGTCATTGAGCAAGAAGAGGCGCCACGCCTAGCTGCCCAAGCGCTTGGTGCAACCCAAGACTTTACTGTTTCAAGTAGGTTTGAGGATGCCATTGCAAATCCGAATGTAGAGGCCATTGTGCTTTGTACGCCTCATAAATTACATGCAACCCAGATTGCAGCAGCCGCAAAGGCTGGCAAGCATGTGTTTTGTGAGAAACCACTTTGTCTTAGCTTTGCTGATGCTGTGCAGGCAGTCGCTGCTTGTAAAGCTGCCAATGTACAGCTTGGTATTGGTCATGAAAGACGCTTTGAACCTGCCATTATTGAACTTCGTCGTCGCATTGCTAACGGCGATTTGGGAACCATTTTGCAGATTGAAGGTAACTTTAGTCAGGATAAATTCTTTGCTTTGCCGCCAGATAATTGGCGCTTGTCAAAAGAACTCGCTCCATGTGGACCACTCTCAGCAACCGGTATTCATTTAGTTGATTTAGCGATTGCAATTCTTGGGCCAGCAGACAATGTGTTGGCGCGCTTGAATACCTTGGCAAGTAATTTTGCGAATGGTGATACCTTGGCTGTGATGTTGAGCTTTAAGAGTGGTGCAACTGCATTGATCAGCGCTATTTTGGCAACCCCATTCGATGGTCGATTTACGGTGTATGGCTCCAAAGGTTGGATTGAGGTTCGCGATAGAACGCATCCTGAAAATCCGACAGGTTGGGATATCAGCACCGTCTTCAGTGGAAAAGAAAAACAGACTCACTATGAAGAACCATACGCTATTGTTCGTGCCAATCTTGAGGCTTTTGCGCAGGGTGTGAGGGGCGTATCTCCTTATCCTGTGACCACCGCTGAAATGCTGGCGAATGTGGCTGCACTGGAGTCCATCATGAAGTCCGCTGAGAGCGGTCAGATTGAAAAGATTCCAAGCATTACAGCTTGATAGGGTTCATAGTTCACTATGACTGCAATTGAGATTCCTGTACCCAAAAAGCGCATGAAGCGCGAAGATCGTGAGCGCGAGATTGTGAAGGCGGCGGTTGCATTCTTTGCGGAAGTTGGTCTTGATGGCGATACACGTGAACTTGCTAAACGTTTAGGTGTAACCCAGTCTCTGATATTTCGGTACTTTCCCACTAAGGCTGCGCTGATAGAGCGGGTCTACCAAGAAGTCTATGTGGATCGTTGGAATCCGTATTGGGAAACCATCATTACTGACCGTAATGTCTCACTAAACGACCGACTCTTAATGCTTTATAAGGACTATGCCAGAGTTGCCCTTACATACGATTGGGTCCGCATTTTCATGTTTTCTGGTTTGCGGGGTGTTGACATTAATACTCGCTACCTTAACTTCTTAAGAAGTCGTGTCTTGGCCCCAATTGCTTCAGAGTTACGTGCTGAACTAGGTTTACCAGGCTTTGAAGAGGTTCCCTTGCAGGAGGAGGAGGTAGAGCTGGTATGGGGTATTAATGCCCGCGTTTTCTATCTTGGCCAAAGGCAATGGATTTTTGATTCACCGCTTGTTCTGGACGTTGACGCCATCATTGAGCAAACCATCACATCCTTTATGTATGGTGCAAAAGAGATTGTTCCTAAGCTGATTTTAGGTAAAAAGTAAGGGTTTACACTTATTGATATAGATCAAATGATTACTTATAAATGATCAATTGATCATTAGGTCATTTTAATGTAATTAAATCTATAAAAGGTTGGAGACAATATGCAGTTAGAGGTCTGCGGTGACAAGCTTGACTCAAGAGAACTGCGCAACGTGCTGGGGTGTTTTGGTACAGGCGTTACGGTTGTCACTACTTTGGATAATGATGGACAAAAAGTGGGGTTAACTGCCAATTCATTTAGCTCGGTCTCTTTGGACCCGCCCATTGTTCTATGGAGCCTGTCTAAACAATCGAAAAGCGTGAATGCATTTATGCAGTCCTCTAGATTCGTCATTAATGTACTTTCGATGGAGCAATTGCCTCTATCGAAGCAATTCTCACAACCCTTAGATGATCGATTTATCGGTGTTAGTAGCAGCGAGGGCTTAGGCAGCCTACCGGTATTAAATGATTGTGCTGCGAATATTGAGTGCAGGGCAGTAAGCTCTCAAGAGGTCGGTGATCACATTCTATTTTTAGGTCAAATTGAGCGCTATAACTACTTAGAAAAAGAAACTTTACTTTTTTGTAACGGGGCTTATGCAAAAGCGGTTCAGGTTTAATACAGTTTTTATTGATCAACATTTATTTGTAAACGGAAAATAATATGAAATACAGTACTTTTATGATGCCTCTTCATCCTCCAGGACGTAATCTATTGGAGACTTTGCAGGAGGATCAAGAAGCTATTATTTTGGCCGATAAGCTTGGCTTTTCCGAAGCATACGTTGGTGAGCACGTTACTGACGCCGCTGAGACCGTCACTTCTTCTATGATCTTTTTGGCAACCTTAATTAGCCAAACTAAGAACATTAAGCTTTGTACAGGCACGATTAACTTACCAAATTCACACCCTGCAAACGTGGCAGCACAAGCAGCCATGCTTGACCATCTTCTACAAGGCCGCTTCATCATGGGTATTAGCCCAGGCGGTTTAATGTCAGATGCAGAAGTGTTTGGTAACTATGACAGAGATCGCAATGCGATGTTTGTTGAAGGCATCAATATGGTGTTGAAGATTTGGGAGTCTGAGCCACCTTACAATATTAAAGGCGACTACTGGAATATCTCAGTTGAAAAAACCATGATTCCAGAAATTGGCCAAGGTTTCATCATGAAGCCATTCCAAAAACCCCATCCATTGATCGTTGGCACTGCAGTAGCGCCATTTTCTAAAGGTGTCACGGAGATGGCAAAGCGTGGCTGGCAGCCTATTTCAGCACCATTCTTACTCCCTGAGTGGGTCAAGACCCATTGGCCAAAATATGTTGAAGGCCGCGAAGCAGTTGGTGCAGTTGCTCATCCTGATGAATGGCGTATTGCTAAAAGTATTTTTGTTGCTGATGACGAAGCAACGGCACAGCGTTATGCCTATGAAGAGGGCGGACCATATCATTTCTACTTCAAGCAATTGGTACGTAAATTAGTGACTGGTGGCGGTCGCAGCAATTTGTTCAAATTAGATCAAAATATGCCTGATTCAGATCTCACTCCAGAGTATGTAACCAAGAAATTGGTGCTTGCCGGTACCGTAAATTCAGTTGTGGATCAAATTTTGGCCTTTAGAGAGCATGTAGGAGATTTCGGCCAATTGTTATATGCTTGTCATGATTGGATGGATCCTAAATTGGCAAAACGTTCAATGGAGCTATTTGCTACTGAGGTAATGCCAAGAGTCAATGCCGCAATTAAGGCGTAGTGTGTTGTGAGCACTAATAAGGGGTGGTCTATGAATTTGAAACACTTACTAATGAAGTCTGCACTTTTAATCATGGCAGCCCTATGTTGGCAGTCAGCATTTGCAGCAGGTGAGGTAAAGCTGGATCCCGATAACACCGTTTATAAAAGAATGGTGACACAAGGTCCAGCAACTCCTTTTATCGAGACACTTTATAAGTGCCCCGTAACGGTTGCCAACCATCGCCTGAGTTCGGTTGGAAAAATTACCGCAACAGATGGCACTGTGATCATTGTTCCAGCAGAAACAGCTCTGCAAAAAGGGCTTGGCCCTAAGAGCGTTGATTTATATAGTGAGTGCGCGCAGATTACTCCCAAGAACACTTCCGAGGTATCTACTCAAGATGTGCCAGTGGTAGTTGTAGATCCAGATGGTGAAGTCATCACCGGCTACATCGTTGCTGATAACTATTATGAGATGTGGGTCAATGGCAAGTTAGTTTCAGTAGATAACACCCCATACACTCCTTTTAATTCTGCGATTGTAAAGTTCAAAGTGAAGCGCCCATACACCATGGCTTTTTTATTGGTGGATTGGGATGAGCACTTAGGTTTAGGAATGGAGCAGTTCCCTGTACCCGTTACTGAAAAAACCAGTCAGTGGTATCCCGGTGATGGTGGTTTAATTGCCAAGTTTAGTGATGGCACGATGACGGATAGTTCATGGAAGGCACAGACCTTTTATATTGCACCTTTAAATGATCCGTCTGAGGTGGTAGAAAAAGGCAATGTGCACGATACGCCTTTAAAAGGCCGCGTTCATCCATTCGCCAAGAAGCCCGATTGCAAAGATCAATGCTTTGCAATTCATTACCCCATTCCAGAAAACTGGCAATCTAAACGCTTTAATGATTTGAACTGGCCACGAGCTTGGGAGTACACCGATGAAGATATCGGTGTGAATGCCTTGCCTGCCTATACGCGCTATCCTGAAATATTCTCTGGTGCTAGATGGATTTGGACTCAAAATTTAGTACTTGATAACGTAGTCATTGCTCGTAAAACCGTTCGATAGATTTCAGTTTATAGCTTGTGAATTTGATATTAAAAATATAAAGGTGGAGACATGAAACAAATTAATCTTGGCATTATTGGTGCTGGTTGGTGTGGCGGCATTCGTACGGAGGCTGCGAGAGCAAGCGCCTTGGTAAAGGATATTCATATTGCCGAGACTAATGAACTTCGCTTAAAAGAGATGGCTGATCTGGTAGAGGCTAAAACCGCCACCACAGATTACCGTGACATTTTAAAAATCAAAGATATCGACGCGATCATTATTTCTGCTACACCAGAAACAACCCATTTTCCAATGGCGCGCGATGCTTTGTTAGCAGGTAAGCACGTCTTTTTGGAAAAACCGATCGCTATAGAGTTGGAAGAGGCTGATGAGCTTATTGCGCTCGCTAAAAAATCCAATCTTAAATTTACGATTGGCTATTCACAGCGTTTCAATCCTAAGTTTGCATATGTAAAAAAATCGATTACTTCAGGTGCTATCGGTAAGCCGGTTACTGTTTTGGTGAGTCGCCATATCACAAGAAGCTTAGGTAAAAAGATCTGCGGTCGCGTGAAATTATCACCAGCTGCTATGGAGTCAACGCATGATCTCGATTTTGTATTCTGGTGCTTAGAGCCAGCAAAGCCAGTAAAAGTCTATTCACAAGTCAATTACGGCGCTATGCGTGAATCAACCGGTGCAGATATTCCGGACTCACAATGGATCACTGTCACGATGGATAGCGGTTTATCTTTCGTGGTTGGTGGTGGCTGGAGCTTGCCATTAGGTTACCCTAATTTTTCAACCACTTGGATTGAATTTATTGGCACTGAGGGTGCTGTGATGGTGGACGATAGCCATAAAGATGTGGTGATTAATACTGTAGAAAAAGGCATGCAATTGCCGATGTCCACTATGCCCGGTGAAAAGGTTGATCACGTTTTTGCTGGACCAATGGCTTCCGAGACGGTGCACTTTATTGAGGCTGTTGCCTTTGATCGTCCCGTATTGGTCACTGGTGAGCAGGCTCGCACAGTCATGGAAGTCTATATGGCTGCGGATTTATCTGCTGAAACGGGTGATCCTGTTTACCTGCCGCTCTCTGAGGAGAAGTTAAAGCTGGTTGCAGGTTAACCATGCGTGATCGTCAGGCAAAAAACATTGGTTTAGCCATTGTTGGGGCGGGTCGCGTCGGATTATTTCGGGGTGAAGTTGCCGCTAGGCACGCTCAAGTTGGCTGGATCGGGATTGCAGAAAAGAATCCGGAGAGGGCAAAGTTTGTTGCCGAGAAATTAAAGGCGGATTTTGTTACCTCCGACTATCGGGAATTGCTGAACCGTCCCGAGGTGAATGCTACCATTATTTCAACGGATGAGCATTTGCACGTTGATCCCATTTTGGCGGCAGTAGAGCGCAAACATTCCTTGATGATCGAAAAGCCTTTGGCAACCGACTTGGGTGATTCAGCTAGGGTACTAAAAGCCATTCAAGAGGCGGGTGTGGATGCTGTGGTTGGCTATACACAGCGTTTTCGTAGGCGCTGGCTCGCTGCCAAAGAAAAAGTCAGCACGGGTCAGCTTGGAGATGTCACATTGGTTTCTTCTAGGGCGTTCATGAACCGCCTGGTCGCAATTGATAATTACAAGCGCACCGATCACCCTGAAAAAATATCACCCATGGTGATATCCGGAA
>CAIMXN010000210.1 GCA_903845455.1 uncultured beta proteobacterium
CCGGAAAAAGAGTAGCTCCCGTCTGGGCTTAGTAAATTTCACCAGCTTCTTTTTGATGGCGAATGCGGTTTATGAGCACCGCATTTCTTCTTTCATCAAAACTGTATGAGGCTATGTAACCGTTATTTCCTCTGGAGATGAGCAATTCTCTGATATGACCTTCGCACAAGCGACTAACGAGAGGATGACGCTCTAGAATTTGAATCGCATCTGCAATCATTTCCAAGGTGGCGAGGGCGGCATTTTTGTCAATTCCCATTAGAAAGTCAGTCAATCTCTCGAGATCATCTATTGCTCTTGGTGAAAAAGCAATTCTTACCAATTGCTGGCTTTCAGAGTAGTTTTCTTTCCTGCAATACGGGCTTTTAAGTGTTTGAAGACTTTATCAGACTCATAGACCTTGCCATCTTTTAAAACCTCATTACGAGCATTGTTGGAATCTTCAATCAATGTTCTGCGTAGTTCGGCATTGATGCTTGCCTGTTTAATTGCTTGAACCATAAATGCATGTGGAGTGATACCAAGTTCTTTAGCTGCAGAGGTAACTTGTAATTTGATTTCTTCAGTAAGTTTTAGAGAGGTGGTGCTAACAGGACTCATTTCATATCTTCAGGTGTTACTTTAGTAACACCATGCTATCGGCAGATACGCTGCCTGTCAATCCCTTTGGTTTTAGCAGCATAAAACCCTGTAAAATAAGCCCTTTTTAGATCTAAGGGATTAATTTCCCTGCTACAGATAGTTAAATAGACGATTTTTATGGCTCTTATTGTTCACAAGTACGGTGGCACCTCCATGGGCTCAGTTGAGCGCATTCAGAATGTTGCTAAGCGCGTTGCTAAATGGATGCGCGCTGGACACCAAGTCGTGGTGGTTCCTTCTGCCATGTCTGGCGAAACCAATCGCTTGCTCGGTTTAGCAAAAGAGATTAATGCAGATGCCAATCCCCGTGAGCTCGATCAAATAGCTGCAACAGGGGAGCAGGTTAGTTCGGGCTTATTAGCCTTGGCTTTATTGCGTGAAGGCATTGATGCGGTAAGTTATGCCGGTTGGCAAGTTACCGTGCATACAGACTCATCCTTCACAAAAGCGCGCATTACCTCGATTGACGACAAAAAGATTTTGGCTGACCTCAATGCAGGCCGCGCAGTCGTTGTGACTGGTTTTCAGGGGGTTGATCCTGCAGGTAATATCACTACATTGGGTCGTGGCGGTTCTGATACTTCTGCTGTTGCCATGGCCGCTGCACTGAAAGCAGATGAGTGTTTGATCTACACCGACGTAGATGGTGTGTACACCACCGATCCTCGTGTGTGTGAAGATGCACGCCGCTTAGAAAAAATTACTTTTGAAGAAATGCTAGAAATGGCGAGCTTAGGTTCAAAGGTCCTGCAAATTCGTTCTGTGGAGTTTGCTGGTAAGTACAAAGTTAAAACCCGGGTTCTGTCATCCCTGACGGATCCTTTGATACCCCTTGATCTTGAGATGAAGTCGGGTACCTTGATTACATTTGAAGAGGACAGCACTATGGAAGCCGCCGCTATTTCCGGCATCGCCTTTGCGCGTGATGAAGCGAAGATTACCGTTTTGGGAGTTCCTGATCGCCCAGGGATCGCCTATCAAATCTTAGGCCCTATCGCTGACGCCAATATTGATGTCGACATGATTATTCAGAACCAGTCAAACGAAGGTAAGACGGACTTTACCTTTACGGTGCCACGAGCTGACTATCAGAAGGCGCTGGATTTATTAAAGACCAATGTGCAGGCTCATATTGAAGCTAAAGAAATCACGGGTGATGCAAAGGTATCCAAGGTTTCTGTGGTGGGTGTTGGCATGCGCTCTCATGTTGGGATTGCCAGCAAGATGTTCCGCACCTTATCGGAAGAGGGCATCAACATTCTCATGATCTCCACCAGTGAAATCAAGATCTCGGTAGTGATTGATGAGAAATACATGGAACTAGCTGTACGCGCTTTGCACAAGGCGTTTGAGCTCGATCAGAAGTAAGCAGTAATCAGTAGAAGTAGTAATAGAGCAGTTTATTCCGCATTCAAACGGTAATCCGTTAAACTGTGGGACGTTGTAAACGCATCAATACGGAGACGTGGCCGAGCTGGTCGAAGGCACTCCCCTGCTAAGGGAGCATCGGGGCTAAAACTCTGATCGGAGGTTCGAATCCTCTCGTCTCCGCCAATGGGCTATATAAAACAAGGACTTACG
>CAIMXN010000211.1 GCA_903845455.1 uncultured beta proteobacterium
CATATATCTATTGGGGTCTAGCGGTGATATTTGCTACACACCGACTACACATTAATAAAAAATGACCTAGCGTTCTCACGCTAAGTCATTGATTTTGTTGGTGGGCCCAGCTGGACTCGAACCAGCGACCAAAGGATTATGAGAGCAGACATCCAAGGTAGACCCATATAAAAAGGGGCTCTGCGGGTGGTCAGTATCGGTGTGTAAGCAAATGTGTAAGCAAATTCATGGATTTAAAGGAAGTGGCCTCTCGGTCTTTGGTTTTCAAAACCAAAGAATTTTGGAGCAACCATCTAACACTTCGTTGCTCCAAATCGTTTTTGCATGGAATTGACAGGCGTTACTTTAAGTAACGCTTGAATTACTGATTTTAATTAAGGATTGAATCTAGACTTTACCGGACACTGCCTCCGTTAACACGATTAGAACGCGCGAACTACGCCTTAGAAGCTTTAAAAATGAGCCCGAACAACAACAGAAACAATGGTTTTAAGGTCTTTACGTTTGGTGTGGCATCAGTACCGAGAGTTATGGTTCGGGGTGAAATTCCATGGATCTTGGGCGGAATCTTCAGGCGGTTAGATGATTTGGTGTCAAATTTGTCGGGTAAACCGACAAATTGGAACGCAGACGCAACATGAAGAATAGGCAATACTAGGGCATTGTCCCTCATAAGATACGTATTAAGACGAACAGGCACTTCAATAGTAAAAAATCTACTGTGCTTGATTTTTCTCAAGTTGAGTATTTACTAAAGTGACTACATCATCAATGATTGAAAGATGCTTACCTTTGTGTTTAGCAATTGATTGCACTAATTTATCGACCCGCTCAATGTTCTTTGCTCCGCCGTACAGGGCCCTTGCTGCAGAAGATGGATTGGCTAAGCCATTGGCTGCAGCAGCATACTTTTCAAAAGGAACTAAATCCTTAGGCTCAGCACCAAGAGATAGACACAAGGCTCCAACCCAATCGTACGTTACTTGAGATTCCTTCATATCAGAATGCACTGCATCTTTGATTGAACGCATGCCTTTAGAGGTAATGCAGCGGTAATTACCTGTCATGAGCATGCTCCATTTTGCCAGCGGCACAAACACTGACTCAAACACCTTTAGCTTGACTGGCAACTCGATCTTTTTCCCATCCACTTTAAATCTCACTGCCTCAATATCAGCAGCAATTTGTCGCAGCATCTTGGTATGTTCTTCTGATTCAAACCGAGCAGCTTTAAAGTTTGTCGGTAAACGTACCTGCAATACATTCACTCCCTCTTCTGGTGGTCTAAAGGCTTGAGCATCTGGACTACATAAGGTCATGAATCGAGGATCGAACTGATCCCAAACCTCGGGGACTGTATAGCAGTCAACATAGTCGTTAGCATTAATACCTGGAATACGGTGCAGGTAAGGTAGTGGCGGCATATTCATAATAGACATCGTTGGTATCTGCTGAATGGCTACCGCTTCTAATAAGTCGCTAACGTCAGTGGCGCCATATTGAGGTTCTTGCATCGCCAAGACCACTAAATCAAAGTTTGCTGTAGTGACATTTTCTGGGGTAGCGGCGCTAATTCTGCCCAGTAAGTTACGAGAATCAATTTCAACTAATGCTTCCCGACCCTTGACCGGCAACCGCACGCGCGTTCCTAAAGAATTGATGAGCTCAACTTCTGCCGGCAAACAGACTAAAGTTGCATCGTGTCCTGCTAGGGCTAACTTACTTGCTAATAAGGAGCCATAAGAGGCACCTAAGATCAAAATATTGAAATGCTGTTTTGTATTGGCTTGCATTTAGTGCTCCCCTCCAACATAGTGAATGTCTCCTCCAGCCAATAACAATCTCGGACAGGTTTTCTAGTTAGAAAAGCCAATGTATAGAGCAATGATTGGCGGGTATACCTAGTACATACCCGCTCCTACTCATGATGCTTGAATCGATGATTTAAGTGCTAATCGGGTTAGACCAAGCTGTACCTTAAAAAGAAGTAACCCTATCAATAGACAAGTGTGCTTCATAAGCGCACAATCAAACGATGGTTTGATCTATATCAAATTGGAATAGATGAAATTATGTTAGTAGTTAATTTAACTAGGAGTACATTGTGAAATTACTGAGACATTATTTCATTAGCAATAATTTAGACGACCTAGAGCTATTCGAAGAACAACTAGAAAAAGAAAATATTGCAACTGCACAAATTCATGTGCTTAGCAATGACGTTGAGGGAGTCCGACAGCACCCGCACCTTCATGAAGTCCAATCTTTCATGAAAATAGACATTGTTCATTCTGGATTAATTGGTGCTGCGGTTGGTGCCTGTGTTTTTTCAACCATATTGATGCTGACGCATTATCTAGATTGGCATAAATTGGGCGCAGGTTGGATGCCATTCATATTCCTTGCATTAATTTTATTTTGGTTTTGTATATGGGAGGGTGGCTTAATTGGCATCCATAGGCCAAATCATCTTTTCGTCCAGTTTAAACAGGCATTAAAAGATGGCCTACATGTTTTCTATGTAGACCTATACCCTGCTCAGGAAGCAATATTAGATCGAGTACTTAAATTACATCCTCAGGTCAGTTTGGCTGGAACTGGGAAATCTGAACCGCATTGGCTGGTCCTATTTCAACAAAAAATAGGAATGATTCGCCACTGCTAAATCATCTTGATCTTTAAATGAGGCTGCCTTCATTTAAGTTCAGCCTAATCGTTGCCTCTGTACTGGTAATGACATTCTTAGCTGGTGGTTTTCTATTTCTATTTAGCCTAGGCGATGATTCGAATCCGAGGCTCATTCCAGATCAGGTAATGACTGTATTTGTGGATCCTAAACCACTAAGAGAATTTGTCCTCACTGATCAAAATGGCCATGCGTTTGATCTTGAAAGTTTAAAAGGCAATTGGTCATTTCTGTTCTTTGGCTTTACCCACTGCCCAGATATCTGCCCAAGCACCTTAGTAAGCCTATCTAAGCTACGAGAACAAATTACTAAAGGCGTCAATGGCACTAAAAATACTCAATTTGTCTTTATTTCAGTTGATCCCAAGCGGGACACAGCAGCTGTCCTCAAGCAATACACTGGCTACTTCGACCCTTCTATTATTGGTATCACGGGTTCGGAATTAGAACTACGCAACTTAACCGGTCAACTGGGCGCTCTATTTGAAGTTGAGCCTGCGCCAGATAAAGAGAGTTATCAGGTTTATCACACCTCAGCGCTATTTTTAATCAACCCGCAAGGTCAGTTCGCTGCATTGTTAACACCACCCTTCGATACCAGCACTATTAGTAGGCGTTTTATTGTTCTCAAAAAGATCAATGCTATGAACTCTCCACTCTAAAGGTGACATTGTGAAATTATCACTATCAATCATTTTGGGTTTAATCCTCAGCTTCAGTTCAGCACAGATGAGAGCAGCTGATTCTAAAATCAATGTTAGCCATGCCTGGGTCCAAGAAGCACCCCCAAGCGCAGAAGTACTTGCTGGCTATATGAGCCTACAAAATCAATCTTCGCAAGCTCAGACTCTACTAGGGGCTCGTAGCGCTGACTTCAAATCAGTCATGCTGCATCAAACAGTCAGCAAAGGAGGTATGGCGCATATGAATCACACACCCCAGATTGAAATAAAGCCGGGGTCTACCCTGCAATTGACACCTGGTGGATATCACCTGATGCTCATGAACCCTAAAAAAAGGTTAAAACAAGGAGATCAAGTGGAAGTGCTTCTTGAATTTGAAGGGGGCTTAGTGGTGCCAGTGAAATTGAAGGTCAGCAAAGAACAGCCTTAGGAGCCCAGATTAACTTGACCAATAGGCTTAATGCGATCAAGCACAGTCTTACTACCGCCGAGTAAATTATCGCGATCCTGATTTATTTTATTTGGCATATTTTCATTATGAGCAACCAAAATAAAAGTAAATGCAATTAATCCGATGCAAACTCCACACAGGATCCACACATTAATAGAGAAATATTTCTGTTTCATTAAAGTTCCTCAAGTTCAAATCAGAAAGCTAGAGATTAACTATCAAAAAAGATATTACGTGTCAAAAAAGTATAGTCACCCTCAAGCACGCCAATGCCAACCAAAGTTAACAGTAATAGCGGTGGAATAAGAATGGCATAAATTAAAGCCACTCGCTCCCAAACCATATGCATGAAGAACGCAACAATTAAGCCTGCTTTTAACATCATGAAAATGATAATCAAGGCCCATCTCAAATAGCCTTCAAAATGAAAATAATCAACAGAGTAAGACAGACCACTCAATATAAATAGCAGTGCCCAGATCTTGAGGTAAATGCCTATGGGGTGTTGTTTAGGATATTCCATTATTTCCCCCTACCAAAGATAGAAAAAAGCAAAGATGAAGACCCAGACCAAGTCTACAAAGTGCCAATACAGGCCCATGATTTCGACTATCTCGTAATTTCCTTTTCTTCCCGTCATAAATCCAGGGCGATTATGTTCTAAGTCACCCCGATAAACTTTAGCGGCAACAATTAAAAGAAATATCACTCCAATGCTGACGTGAGTACCATGAAATCCCGTGATCATAAAGAAAACAGATCCAAATTGATGGGCACCCATAGGATTGGTCCATGGTCGCACGCCTTCTTCAATCAGCTTGGTCCACTCAAAGGCCTGCATTCCAACGAATGATGCTCCCAAAATAGCAGTGATAATTAATAGGATAAAGGTAACTTTTCGATTTTTACGATATCCAAAGTTCACTGCCATCGCCATCGTTCCGCTACTGCTAATTAAAATGAAAGTCATGATTGCAATCAGCACCAGTGGTACTTCTTTACCAAACAGCGTTAAGGCAAATACTTCACTCGGATTTGGCCAGGGTTCTACAGCAGAAATCCGCACCGTCATATACGAGATTAAAAAGGCGCTAAAAATGAAGGTATCGCTCACGAGGAAGATCCACATCATGACCTTACCCCAAGGGACATTCTTAAACGCCGTTTGATCAGAGGACCAGTCCGATACAAAGCTTTCTGGCCCTGTATACGGTGGTGGAATCTCTTCTAAGTGGGCTGAATGGGCTTCTGACATGTTTAGATCCTATCTATCGAATACCACAGAGTTTTAGGACGAGGTCGAGATTGTCGCCAGCGAACAATAGTCCAAAAAGGACTAACCACACTAGTAATAAAAAATGCCAGTACGTAGTACAAAGCTCGATACTGTTTTGCACCTTAGCAATATCTACATTGCTCCAAACTTTAGGGGCAGTTCGACTCCAGGCAATTAAACCACCCACCATATGCAAACAATGTACGCCGGTAATCATGTAAAAAAATCCGATTGCCGGAATGGTGATATCGAAATACACCATTGAGCTTAATTGCCGCCAAGCAAGCACTTGACCGAATAAAAAAACCAGCGTTAAGGCGCCACCTAAGAGCAAACCAATCCGCATCGCATCCATGTTTCTGTGGCGTACTGAATATTGAGCCCACTGCATTGATAGGCTACTGAGTGCCAATATGCCTGTATTAATCCACAACAATTGCAGTTGCGGTACTGGACGCCAATCTTCATAACCCATTCGACCGGCATAGGCGACGAGCATCAAGGTGAATAAGACTGCTACAACACCCAGAAAGACTCGTAGGGCTATTTTTTTAGCATAGGCAGTAGAGCTGCGTCCTGCATACAAATTATCTAATTTAGCTTGCTCAACAGACCAAGGCTGCGCCCTTAATGTTTGAAAGATTCCCATTAAAAAGAATCCCTCTCTGCCTGAGTTGCGTTGGCATCCATCACTACATCACTGGGCGGTACATTTTGAGGAATAAAATCTTTGACGACTCCTGGAACACTATAGTCATAAGCCCAACGGTAAACCACGGGTAACTTAGGACCAAAATTACCGTGTACGGGAGGCGTTTCTGAAGTCTGCCATTCCAGAGTAGTCGCATTCCAAGGATTACCGTCAGCCACCTTCCCTTTGGTGTAGCTACGAATCAGGTTGTAGATAAAGACAAACTGAAAGGCGCCAACCACGATGGCAGCAACAGTAATACCGGCATTTAAGGTCTGGGCTGACTGCGGAATAAAATCGGTTCCGCCAACAGCATAGTAGCGACGTGGCACCCCAAGAAAACCAAGGTAATGCATTGGTAAGTAGACTGCATAGGTGCCTAAGAATGTAGCCCAGAAATGAATTTTACCAAGCTTCTCATCGAGCATGCGCCCCGTAATTTTGGGATACCAGTGGTAGATGGCTCCAAATACGACCATCACTGGTGCAACCGCCATCACCATATGAAAGTGCGCTACCACAAACATGGTGTCTGACAAAGGCACGCTGACTGTGACATTTCCGAGGAATAAACCAGTGAGTCCACCGTGTATGAATGCAAAGATAAATCCAATTGCAAAAAGCATTGGCACACTAAGAATGATATTGCCATGCCACAGAGTTAAAACCCAGTTATATACTTTGAGTGCTGTTGGTATAGCGATGATTAAGGTAGTTGTCGCGAAGAAAAAGCCAAAGTATGGATTCATACCACTGACATACATGTGGTGCGCCCAAACCATAAAGCTCAGAATTCCAATGGCAACGATTGCCCACACCATCATGCGATAACCGAAAATATTCTTACGAGCATGAACGCTAATCAGATCAGAAACAATACCAAATGCTGGTAAGGCAACGATATATACCTCAGGATGCCCAAAGAACCAAAATAGATGTTGGAACAATAAGGGACTACCCCCAGAATGCTCACCTTGTTGGCCCATTGAGACTAAAGCTGGCATGAAAAAACTAGTGCCTAAAGTGAGGTCTAAGAGCATCATGATCGCACTTACAAACAGCGCTGGAAAAGCAAAGAGTGCCAGTATGGTCGCCATGAATATGCCCCAGACTGTTAAAGGCAAACGCATCATAGTCATGCCACGTGTTCGTGCTTGTAAAACAGTAACGACATAGTTCAGGCCACCCATCGTAAAGCCAATAATAAAAAAGGCTAAAGAAACGAGCATCAAAATAATGCCCCAGGTAGCACCAGGTGTCCCTGGCAGAATCGCTTGGGGCGGATACAGAGTCCAGCCAGAACCCGTAGGTCCCCCAGTCACAAAAAAGCTGGCAACGAGAAGTAATACTGCAAACAAATAGATCCAGAAACTCAGCATGTTGGCGTATGGGAATACCATATCGCGCGCACCAACCATCAATGGGATAAGGTAATTACCAAATGCCCCCAAGAACAAGGCAGTTAAAAGGTAAACGACCATGATCATGCCATGCATGGTGACAAACTGCAGATAATTACTGGGGTTGATAAAGGAGAATGTGTCTGGAAAACCTAGCTGCAAACGCATTAACCATGACATCACCAGAGCCACAAAACCAATTGCCATCGCAGTAATACCATACTGAATTGCGATTACTTTGGCATCCTGACTCCAGATATATTTACCGAGGAATGTTTTGGGATGGTAAAGCTCCATCTCTTTGACTTCCAACGGTGGCGCAAAATTAGATGCGTCATGCGCAACGTGTTC
>CAIMXN010000212.1 GCA_903845455.1 uncultured beta proteobacterium
CAGAGAGGGTATTTGCAAAATCAATACCATTGCTAGCAGAACATAGCGGCTAAAGTAATTAATATGCATAAGGCATCCGGTCTTCTGGTGATTAAAGGGGGTCTAATAAATGCTCTTAGAGTATAGGTGAGTCTAGAGTCGCCCCTCAACCAGGTTGAAAAGAAATATATTGATCCTTATATAGGCCCTGGGATAGCTATTAACCTCGATTTACTATTGATCTAGATATTCTGTGAGTAATTGCGAGTATTTGGAGTGGCGGACTAATACATTCAGTGCATGTTTACCACCTTAAGAGTTGATATGCCCGCCTTTATTTATCGCTTCTCAAATTTAACCATTATGTTTGGCTGCATCTTATCTGTCAGTATTTTTATGGATCTGCTGCCAAAACTGATTCAGATGATTCCTTATTTTGAGCCCAGCGAGGAAAGTAGTAGTTTTGGCCATTACCTATTTGCTCCAGTAGGCTCTAGTGCTGGTCTTATTATCGGTTTTTTATTAAATCAAGCGCAATCCAATTTTCGAGAAGTGGAGAATTCTGTTTCCTCAGAGGCAGGACGGATTAATAATTTAGATAGGCTACTACTGCGCTTTGGGGATAATCAATCCCTTGCAATTCGTGGTGAACTACAAAAATACGTTGAATCCATCATTAATGATGAGTGGCCTAATTTAAAAGATGGTGTTGGCAACAAAAATACCCATATGCTTTGGCGGGCAACTTCACAAGATCTCTTTAAGCTTGATCCAAAAGATCCAAAACAACTTGCCATCTATTCTGATATTTTAAAAAAGTCAGAAGAAATCGCTGAAAGTAGAGAATATCGTATAGATCGGTCCACCCAAAAATTACCTGAGTTATTTTGGGTTGTTATTTTTCTATTGATTTCTGCATTAACAGCAATCAATAGTTTATTTATTCCCTCAAGTAATATGACCTTTGCCTTGACGATCGTACCCGTTACTTTTAGCGGGTTAATTTCATTATTGATTATTACGGACCAACCGTTCAAAGGTCAGGCCTCAGTGAAACCAAGCGCCCTAATAAAGGTTCTGGAATCGATTAAAACCCGCAATAAGTGAAATTCATTTGAGCATCCAAGTGCAAGATATCGCTATCGTTAGGTCATTAAACTGCTACAGGAAAATGGCCTAGTTAATTACATTGCTTGCGTTGTTTACTTGATGTGAAGAACATGCTGCCATGTACCATCTTTAAAATGGAGTGAATCCATCCAGCCACCAGCCCCAGCAAACTTACCAGTACCGCCAGTAATGGCGCGGGCAGTTGGGGCTGCCTCTCTTAAGGTCGACTTAAAGCTTGGATACATCGCGACGCCCTGGATAATTAATTGATCCTTTGTACCTTCACCGAAAGCAAAAACGGCATTGGTAATTCTTGCCTCCACCCCATCACCATTTGTGGTCACGTTGGTAGTGGTCATGATCCAATCAGTGACAACCTCATCGCCATTATCTGCTTTAGCGTTGAAATGAAATAAACGGATATCGCCAATAGATTGGCCAGGTGTTCCATGATCAAGCAAGATAGGGGCAGGTATTTCTGGGTGGGTAAGCGTTATAACCGTTTCAGCACAGACCAAACCACTCAGGGCTAAAAGAGTACCTGCGATAAAGCTACGCCAAAAAAACTTAAAATTTAAATACTCTATGTACATATTGAAAACTATTAAAGTTAATGGTGAAAAAATTGTATGTTTCTGACTGCGCCACACCAAGACATTAATCCAGTTAGGATAATATCAAAGCCTCGCTAAACCCCTCCAAAGCCATCCCTAGAAAAGCATACATCAATGCTAAAATTATCATGATAATTAGCTTATTCGGATAAGCTAAGGCTTACTGGACTAATTTTACTATTTGCAAGTATTTCATTTTGAGAGGTGCGTATGGCTTTTGAAGAAAATCACTACCAGCAACTGATTGCCTTATGCTGGAAAGATGAGGTATTTAAGAATGAGTTGATGCAAGACCCTCATGCAACTTTAAAAGCGGTTGGCTTGACTCCGCCTTCCGGTGTGGTAGTTAGGGTTATTGAAAATACAATTACCGAATTTACTTTGGTGATACCGCCAAATCCAGCAAATATGTCTGCTGAACATCTTGAATGGGATCGAATTGCTGGCGGCGGTGTAGCCTACTATATAGGCGGATAAGTTGAATTTGATTTAAAAAATGAACTTCGCTTAAGCTACCTGCGGGTGGCTTTTCTTTGCCCAAACCTAGCTTAGCTCTTAAATTAAAGCGCCAGCTTCACTGCCCAGTGTAAAAGTTAAAAGGCAGTCCAATATTGAGTTGGACTGCCTTTTAAGCAGACTGCTAAAACCAAAAAATGAAAGTTGAACTGATTTTCTTTAATTCAATTTCAATCTGGTTTTTAATATATTAGACCATTAACAACCGCAAGTATTTAGCTCTTCTTGAGAGAGTGAGCCGTCTCCGTTCTTATCCCATCTCTTAAATTCAGAAGCTGGAACGCCATAAGCCTCTGCCTCTTGTTGTGAGATAACGCCATCACCATTAGTATCCATTGCCTTAAATTCTGCGGCAGAAAGTTTTCCGTCGCCATCTTTATCAATCTTTTTGTACCAATCAGCTTGCTGTGATTGTGGGCTCGAATTTTTAAAATAATTGAATGAGTAATATCCGATGCCTGCCAGCAGAATTAATAACGCCAAAACTTTTGCTATCTTCATAAACTCTTCCTTTATTAAACTCGCTACCTAAAAAACCAATTCCTAGACCGTGGGCATATTGCCTAAGTCAGCGGAGGATGTCTTGATACTAATATAGCTTGGGGATCTGTGTAAAGCCTGCCAAGTGACCACCCTTAGAATGGGGAAAATGGCTACTTATTCCCTGATAAGCCCAATTCCTGACATGATGCTAACCGTAGCCAGCATCATGTTTTGGATTTCTAGCACAACTTTAGAGCTGGGACTATTTAAACCTTTATTTTCATACGAAACAGCAAATCTAGATCATTACGCTTAAATGGCTCAGCCAATTCACTTTCAACATCAGCTAAAAAGACTGCAAAATCATTAGTATCTTCGAGGTTAGCAGCATGGGTAGCATTCTCCCAAATCGCAAATCCTTCAATGGTATTTTGCGCTGGGTTGCCAGCGATCACGACATCATGAATATCCTTGTTGTGAGCAATAATTTCTTCGGCAAAGCGATGATAGCGTTCACAAACTTTTTTGTATGAGCCAGGTTTTGTTTTAAGCCAACTGTGTCCTACGTGTGCCATGATATTCCTTCAATAATTTAAGCTATAGCGTCATTGCATACAGCATGACAAATACTGAACTACGTCCCTTGAAAATCCTCACAATAACTCACACAATCCTCATTTCCAGTCATTTCAATGGCATTTTGCTACCTAAAGTGCTTGCATTGAGAATTTGCACCCAGACTAATCTAGTACTTAAGTACTAGAAGTTAACCCGTAGTAGCTAGGGAGCCACTCTAAAAAAAGGGGGGTAGCTTATTTGGGCGGGGTACCTTCGATAATATTAATTCGAAACGTAGCGTACTTCCTACCAATTTCAATCGCTTTTTTATATTCTTCTGAGGCATAAAATGCTTCAGCTTTTGCAAGGCTTTCAAACTCAATCAAATTGACTCTGTGGGATGTTTTTTCTCCAGTAATATTTACAGTAGGACCACCCCGAGATAGAAATTTACCGCCTAACTTACTATCATAGAGTTTTGAAATCAAAGGTCGATATTCTTTTGCATAGGCCTCATGATTACTAATGCTTATCTCCGCTATGACATAGGCAGGAATCGATTCAGCATGTACCGACTGAATCAATGCAAGTTGAAAGAAAAAAACTAGCCCCATGAGTACACGCCCTGAGAAAAAACAAAAAAAGTGACTTACTTGCATGTTCTCTTCATCCCTTATAGTTTTATAAATTGAGCGCCTAGATTAATTTGATGGCTTTAGAAAAGCTCACAAAAGCTCACATCATCACACTTTAAAAATACCACGCCATCGGACGCTAGGGCTTATCAACACCACTTCAATCACAAACCCCAATCGCTGCACAGTAAAATGCAATGCCGGCAATGGTGACTAATGAGTTAATTTCTGCACTCTACGCCATTCGGCTAATATGTGATCCCGCACAAACTCACCCTCAGGGCGGGCGCAAAGAATATTTTTCTCATCTACTAGAGAATCGTTAATTTTCTGTAGTCTTAACGTATCGCCTGTTGCATTAAAATTAGGTAACCAGGCTGCCAATATGAATCCTAATGACTCTAAAGCCTCTATTTGTTCAATCGCTCCAGGGCTATCAAGTGCTAAGTCTAAGTACACTACCGGGGGATTGAAAGCCAAAATTGCAGGCAGTTCTCGAGCTACCCTATCCGTCAAATCATCACCTATTTGGGTCACATAAAGATGTGCTGGGGTATGTTCCTTGGCCAATGCCATAGAAAAAATACTAGATTCATTGGTTTTTTCTGGCAGGGACAAAATTTCCCGCTTAAGACCCATGGTTTGCATTAATTTTGCAAAAAATGGGGTGTGGCGTTCTGGCAAGTAAATAGACAACTTCTCATCTTTATTAATGGGAATAAAAAAGGGAATGAGGGAATGGCGACCTTTAGCTTGGCTTTGAATCCCCTCCATCAGAACAGCGCCAGGTTGACCATTAATAAATAAGCCTATCTCACCTCCACCAGACGCAATCATGTCGTATTGACTGTAAGGGTGTGTCGCAATGCACGCAGCCCAATAGCCGTTAAGTCCAAGCTCCTTTGCATTCGCCTTGGAATACAAGGCCAACTTATCTGCAATATGGTGACCCCGGTATCTTGGATCGACGACTAATTTTCCAACCTCAGGAATGACGCTACCATTGTGAGAAAAAGACAATGCACAGTGCCCTACGACCTCCCCATCAGACCTCACTGCAACTGCAGAATGCATCAAGCCTTGATGCAAGGCATGTGCAACAAGTTTAGGTTGATAGAGCATTGAATTGGGGTAGCTGTATCCGTAG
>CAIMXN010000213.1 GCA_903845455.1 uncultured beta proteobacterium
ATTTACTCCGCCAAGCTGATAAAATCCTTCCATCGTTTTTTTACAACCCCTGGGGGAATTAATGGATAACATCGAACAACGCGTTAAGAAGATCGTCGCAGAGCAATTGGGCGTAGCAGAAGGAGATATCAAGAATGAATCTTCTTTCGTAAATGACCTAGGCGCTGACTCTCTTGACACTGTTGAGCTTGTAATGGCTTTGGAAGATGAATTTGGCATCGAAATTCCTGATGAGGAAGCTGAAAAAATTACTACCGTTCAGCTCGCGATCGACTTTGCTAAATCTAAAGCTCAGGGTTAATTCCCTAGCTTAGTAAATACTTAGCTATTACTGTGTCAGCATCAAATGGCCGACGCCGGGTTGTCATCACCGGCTTAGGTCTCATCTCACCTGTTGGTAATTCAGTTGATGTCGCTTGGTCTAATTTGCTTGCAGGCAAATCGGGCATTGCTACGATCACTAAATTCGACCATTCTCTGTTGAGCGTGCATTTCGCTGGAGAGGTGAAAGATTTCAATGTCGAGGAATATGTTTCTGCCAAAGAAGCTCGCCATATGGATACCTTTATCCACTATGGCATTGCTGCTGGCACGCAAGCTATTCGTGATAGCGGTCTGCAGGTCACCGAAGAGAATGCAGAACGCATTGGCGTCATGGTTGGTTCCGGTATTGGTGGTTTGCCGATGATCGAAGAGACTGGGGCCGAGTTATTGGCCCGCGGTCCACGCCGTATTTCTCCTTTCTTTGTGCCTGGCTCAATCATTAATATGATTTCTGGCCATCTCAGCATCTTGTTTGGTCTGAAGGGTCCAAACGTAGCTGCTGTGACTGCTTGTACAACGGGCTTGCATAGCATTGGCTTGGCTGCCCGCTTAATTCAGTACGGTGATGCGGATGTGATGCTTGCTGGAGGTGCTGAGTCAACTATTTCTTCTTTGGGTGTTGGTGGCTTTGCTTCGGCACGTGCACTATCAACCCGCAATGATGATCCAGCAACAGCCTCACGCCCTTGGGATATTGACCGCGATGGTTTTGTCCTCGGTGAAGGTGCTGGTGTTGTTGTAATTGAAGAATATGAACATGCAAAAGCACGTGGGGCAAAAATCTACTGCGAGCTTTTAGGTTTTGGTATGAGTGGTGATGCTTATCACATGACTGCTCCCAATATGGATGGTCCGCGTCGTTGTATGTTGAATGCAATCCGCGATGCCAATTTAAATGCTGATCAAATTCAGTACATCAATGCGCATGGTACCTCTACACCCCTTGGTGATAAGAATGAGACTGGCGCTATTAAGGCCGCCTTGGGCGATCACGCCAAAAAGGTCCTCGTGAATTCAACCAAGTCAATGACAGGTCACCTTTTGGGCGGTGCTGGTGGCTTGGAATCAGTATTCACTATTCTGGCTTTACATCACCAGAAATCCCCGCCAACCATCAATATCTTCAATCAAGACCCTGAGTGCGACTTGGACTACTGCGCCAATACCGCCAGAGACGTGAAGATTGATCATGCCGTGAAAAACAACTTTGGTTTTGGGGGTACTAACGGCACCTTGATTTTTGGAAAACTAGCCTAATATTCTAGGTAGCTCTTTTAGTAGTTCATTCACCATTTTATTGTTTGGTTTTTACCAAGTAGGTCTACAGCATGATGAAAAAGTATCTCATTGCACTCTTCGCTATTTTCAGCATAGGGCAACTTTCGTTTATTTCGAGTGCGGTAGCTCAAGCTCCGCGCGTCAGTATTCCTGATTTTGCTGATTTGGTTGAGCGCGCCAGTCCTGCTGTCGTCAATATCCGCACTACAGAAAAGGTGGTAGCTCAGCAAGCGCAAAGTGGAATCCCAGGCCTACCTGAGGACCAAGCGGAGTTCTTCCGCCGCTTTTTTGGGGTGCCTATTCCTGGTTCGCCTAATGGGCCAAAACAGTCACAGCCAAATCCTGGAAAGCCGCAAGAGGCTGATCGTGGCGTCGGCTCTGGTTTCATTATCGAATCCAATGGTTTGATTTTGACTAACGCCCATGTTGTTGAGGGTGCGACTACGATTTATGTCACCCTAACTGATAAGCGTGAGTTCAAAGCTAAGCTCTTAGGGATGGATAAGCGCACGGATGTAGCAGTTGTCAAAATTGAGGCGCGTGATTTGCCTAAATTACCTCTAGGCGATTCTTCTCGTGTCAGAGTAGGTGAGTGGGTCCTCGCTATTGGCTCACCCTTTGGCCTGGAAAACACCGTGACTGCAGGTATCGTATCGGCAAAGAGTCGCGATACAGGTGATTATTTACCCTTCATTCAGACAGACGTTGCCGTCAATCCTGGTAACTCTGGTGGCCCTCTGTTGAATACTGCTGGGCAAGTCATTGGTATTAATTCCCAAATTTTTAGTCGCTCTGGCGGTTATATGGGAATTTCATTTGCGATTCCAATTGATGAAGCAATGCGGGTTGCTGATCAACTACGCTCCAATGGAAGAATGGTTCGTGGTCGTATTGGTGTGGCTTTGGGTGAGATCACTAAAGAGATTGCCGAAAGCCTCGGCTTAGGTAAGTCACGTGGTGCCTATGTTCGTAATGTTGAGCTAGGTGGTCCAGCTGCAACTGGCGGAATTGAATCAGGCGATGTCATTTTAAACTTTAATGGTCACGATATTGCTAAATCAACAGATTTGCCTAGAGTCGTGGGTGAGACTAAGCCAGGTACTAGCGTAACCGTTCAGGTATGGCGTAAAGGAGCGGCAAAGGATCTGACGGTTGTAGTGACAGATGGTGAGACTTCCCTTGCTGGAGCCAAAAAGCCTGAGAGCTCAAGCTCTAATGTGGGCAGTGCTAATGCTTTTGGAGTTGTGGTAGCAGATGTTTCCGATGCCAAGAAAAAAGAGCTCAATATTCGTGGCGGTGTAGAAGTTACTGGGATTAATGAGGGCCCTTTGGCGCGGTCAGGAGTTCGTTCTGGGGATATCATTGTTCGCATTGCTGATGTTGACATTACCGGGGTTAAGCAGTTTGAAGCCCTGGTAAAGGGTCTGGATGCTAATAAGTCTGTGCCAGTCTTTGTGCGCCGCGCTGATAGCACTCTAGTTATCCCAGTAAAGCCTAAATAAGCCCTATTTAGGCAAAAAAAGAGGGTTCGGCGCTATTTCGGCGCCACCCATTACAATCCCTTTAAGACGA
>CAIMXN010000214.1 GCA_903845455.1 uncultured beta proteobacterium
CAAAATGGAATACCCCATTGACCGATTCGCAATGGAAACTAAACGACAACTCGATGTTCTAGATCAACGTTTAGCTGAAAATGAATATCTGACTGGCAAGGAATACACCATTGCAGATATCGCTGTTTTTCCTTGGTATGGCGCACTTGTTAAAGGATGGCTTTATGGAGCTGCAGAATTCCTCAGCGTAAACGAATATGTGAACATTCAGCGATGGGCAGATAGAATTCTTGAGCGCCCTGCTGTAAGACGTGGTCGCATTGTTAATCGCACTTGGGGGGAGCCCAACGAACAACTTCTTGAACGTCATGACTCAAGTGACTTTGAAAACAAATCGTTGTAAAGATTAAATTGCGTTATGCGACAGCTGAGACTCGGCTTAAGGCCTGAGCTTTTCCATATTCAATACCTTTACCAATTACTTATGCATCAATTAATCTTGTGGGTAGATTCATAGTTAATCCACTGCGATTGAGCGGTCTGCATAAGCTCATACTTTTCTTTATTTGCCTCGCCTATGGAAATTTTCCTAGACAACAAGTTCTCATAAACCAGATCGACTTGGCTATAAAAGCTCTGGTAGATACCCGCTAACTCCGGCACAGGAAAATGACTGGATATTGCTCGACATTCATTTGTAGAGGCTAAATAGGCCATTAGCGCCTTTGCTTCTTCATCCGTAATTTTGTTTTCAGTAGTGAATAAATTCATCTTATGATCTGACTTCGGAGCGATTTCAAATAACTCATTATTGACAACCTTTGCGGCATCACTCTTCTTGGTCTGATTGATGCAATTAGTAAATTGCTTTTGTGCCTCAGATATTTGTTGACGAACGGATGGCTCTGACGGCGGCCTATTTGCTTGTATAGCAGAAATGGCTTTTGCTTCGCATTGCGGTATTTCAATGAATGTCGATATGATTGCGGTCAATGTAGGCCAAGAAGCAGACTGGGGTGATGCTAAGAACTGGGCAGATCAGGTATCTGGTCGTCGCCATGAGCAAACCTTGCGTGCGTTATTTAATGAAGAGCTCGGGGCAGTTATTCAGATTCGCAGAGCAGATCGTGAAGCCGTGTTTACTGTTCTCCGTAATCTGGGTTTAAGTGCCTACAGTCATGTCATTGCTAAACCCAATACCACTGGGCGAATCGAGATTTGGCGCGATGCTAAAAACATCTTCGCCGAACCCCGTGAAACTTTACAAAAGATGTGGGCTAACACCAGTTATCAAATTGCGCGCTTACGAGATAATCCCGCGTGCGCTGATAGTGAATTTTCCCTCCTAGGTCAGGTTACAGACAAAGGGATGACGCCAACACTCTCATTTGATAGTGCGGTTGATGTTGCTGCGCCATTTATCAATCAGAATAGCAGACCAAAAATTGCTATCTTGCGCGAGCAAGGCGTTAATTCTCATGTGGAAATGGCTTACGCCATTAATTGGGCTGGTTTTGATAGTTACGATGTGCACATGTCTGACTTGCTTTCAGGTAAAGCGAAGTTAACTGATTTCCGCGGCCTGATTGCCTGTGGCGGATTTAGTTATGGCGATGTTTTAGGTGCTGGTGAAGGCTGGGCTAAGACCATTCTTTTTAACTCGCAGCTAAGAGATCAATTCTCGTCCTTCTTTCATCGCGAAGAGAGTTTTGCTCTAGGTGTATGTAATGGCTGCCAAATGATGAGCAACCTTTCTGAAATGATTCCTGGGGCTCAAGCCTGGCCTAAGTTCACACGCAATCAATCAGAGCAATATGAAGCGCGCTTGGTCATGGCTGAGGTAATGGAATCACCATCAATCTTTACTCAGGGTATGGCAGGCAGTCAGCTACCCATTGCTATTGCGCACGGCGAAGGTTTTGCGAATTTTAGTCAGCAGGGTAGTCTGGAGCAATTGCAACAGCGGGGTCTGGAAGTAATGCGCTTTGTTGATCACCAGGGTAATCCTACTGAAATTTATCCAATGAATCCGAATGGATCACCAAATGGGTTGACTGGCCTGACTACACCAGATGGTCGCTTTACGGTCATGATGCCGCATCCTGAGCGGGTGTTTCGGGCGGTGCAAATGAGTTGGTGCCCACCAGAATGGTTAAATACTCCGGATGGCGCAAGCCCGTGGATGCGCTTATTCCGCAATGCACGGCGCTGGGCAAATTAAGGTAAATAATGCTGATGGAATCTGTGACATTCTCGGAAAGTGGCGGGGTACGCTATTTACATTTTGGCAGTGAATTAATTCAAGGGGCGATGCGTATTCGTGATCCAGATGAAATCTACCTCGAGTACAACCAGCAAATGATGGCCTGGCTGCTCTTTTTAGAAACACGCGCAGGTATGAAAGTGGCTCAATTAGGATTGGGCACCGGCGCTTTAACAAAATTTACTCACCGCTATTGCCCGGCAGTAAAATCGACTGTAGTTGAGCTCAATCCTGCGGTAATTATTTCTGCTCGAAGTATGTTTTTCACTCCGGACGATGATCGCCGACTAGAGACACTACAAACTGATGCCAAGACTTTTGTTAAAAACGAACGGTATCGGGACTATTTCGATGCGGTCCAGGTAGATCTTTACGATGCGATCTGCGATGGTCCCTCTGCCAGCTCCTTAGAGTTCTATCAAGGATGTCGCAGCATACTAAAGGAACCGGGTGTGATGACTGTGAACTTATTTTCTCGGCATAAGAGTTTTAATATTAATCTTGAAAATATCTGCAAAGCTTTTGATGATCGCGTTTTACTCTTTCCTGAATCGCATGATTGTAATGTGGTTGCTATTGCGTTTAAAGGCCCCCAATTAGAAGTAGAGTGGAAAGAGGTATCTAAACGAGCGAAGTTGATTTTAGAAAAAACCGGATTACCATCGAATACTTGGACCTCGGGACTGAACCGCGAGAATGCCCGTCAAGAAACAAAACTGTCTATTTAAGAGTGTGTATTTGATGAATGGTGATGCAAAATAAGCCATAGGCCTGAAGAGGCTATCAGAAGCATCCCAAAAATACTCAAGTTATCTGGAAATTGATCAAAGATTAAATAGCCTAGGGCAGTGGCCCAAATCATTTGCAGATAGACTAGCGGTGTTAATTTATGCGGCCGCATCTTATAAAAGGCAAGGACAACCAATAGTTGCCCAAATCCAGCTAAGACACCCACGGCGATAAACATTCCATACTCATATAGTGGCAAGGGTGGAAATTCTGCAGAAAATGGCAGGGCAAAAGTAAATAGAATGGCACCAGTTACCCCGCTATAAAAGAATGTGGTGTATGCCGAGTCCTGCACTAACTTTCTGGTTGAGAGTTGAAACAGGGCATTAAAGATTGCCATCAGGACAAGCAACAAGGCAGTAATGTGAAAAATTACAGACCCTGGTCGCGCAATAAAAAGAATCCCCAGAAACCCAACTCCAGCAATAAGCCATTCCTTTTTTTCTACTTTCTCGCCAAGAAATGGACCCGATAGAATTGCTACCCAGATCGGCGCAGTAAAAGCAATGGAAGATGCTTCTGCCAGAGGTAGCCAATATAGTCCAATAATAAAAAGACTGGAGGTAATGGCGAGGAAGATAGATCTGAGAAGTTGTAGGGGAATATTTTTTGTACGCCAGAAATTCTTTCCCAAAAAATACCAGACTAAGGGTATAGAAAATAATAACTGTCCGGCAAACCGAGCCCAAGCTACCACTATAAAGTTAGTATCTTTAACCAGAATTTTAATTAAAGCATCGGTTGTTGAAAAACAGATGCCGCTGAGAATAAAAATAAACGCGGAGTAACTCATTTATTCACGCGCTGCTTATCAATTTTGATCATCATCTGCATGAGTCATGATACAGAATTTTTTAAGCAAGCCAATCTGGGTGAATAGCCCTTTCACAAGACTTAATTTAATCGTTCCGCTTCTTTCTAAAACTACTATTTAAACTCAAAGCGGTGTTTTGATTGCTCTAATGCAGGGGTGCTAAATATATTTTTATGGTTAGCATCACTTATATTGCTTAAAGCTACCATTGTTATACTGAAAATCGACCCAACTTTCTACATTAGTTATTTTCTTGATAACTGAAAGGGCCCTTATCGATCAGGAGGCGATATATGAGTTTAAATTGTGAGGCAGCTATTCCTGTTTTTACGCCATGATTTGCTCAATTTTCTTTGATTTTGGTATTTGATTTGAAGAATTTTTTCTTTGCTTGTTTTCTTACATATCTCTTTCTGCTTCCACCTTTAGTGAGATCTGAGGAAGTCCTAAATGACCACCCCTCCATGGGTGAATCCTTATCGCTCGATGAAAAACCTTTTATTCTCGATATAGATGCTATGGGTCAAATCCAAGTTCAAGGTGTTGTGAGCGTCCTGGGTATGTCGCAGTCAAATCCAGTGGCTGGCAATGATCAACATTTAGTGGATATTTCTAATGCTCAGGCGATCATTCAGAAAAATACCGGCCTAGTACAGTTTTATATTCAAGGCGGGGCATACTCAACGCCTTCATTAGGAACATCCTATCAACGCGCTAATCGTCAGACTGTTGATAGCTTTGGATTTATTCCACTAGCATCGATCTCCTTAGCGCCAAATGATCATTGGAAATTTACCGCCGGTAAGATCAATTCATTTGGTGGTTATGAAGATACTTTTACATTCCAAAATATCAATATTGATCGAGGGCTATTGTGGAATCAAACGAGTAATGTGAGCAAAGGTTTTGAGGCCGCCTATAAAAACGGCCCGGTTTCAACGTCGATCACACTTAATGATGGATTTTATTCCAATCAATTGAGCTGGATGGGTGCGTCTATTGACTACCAATTAAATGAAACTAGCAATACTCGGCTGGTATGGACGGGCGCAATTAAGGCAAGCTCTACTAATAACTTTATTACTCCAGTATTACAAAATAATTCACAGATATTTAATGCTATTTATACTTATAAATCCAATCGCTGGAGTATCACGCCTTACTTACAGTACACCTATATTCCTGCAAATCCATCCTTTGGTATTCTGACCAGCGCACAAACTACAGGTGTAGCTGTACTAGGAAGCTACCGTTTTTCAAATGATGGGACTAAGGGGTTTGTTCTTCCACTAAGATTTGAATATATTGGCTCAAGCGGTAAGGGCAATCCCAATTCTCCCAATCTACTGTATGGACCAGGAAGTGCTGCATGGTCAGCAACTATTACACCAACCTACCAGTTTGATCGCCTATTTGTTCGCGTAGAGTTATCACTGGTTAAAGCATTGAATGCCACAACTGGTCAGGTATTCGGGTCAAATGGCTCGGCAACTAGTCAAACTAGGGCGATGCTGGA
The DNA here is from genome assembly GCA_903845455.1 of uncultured beta proteobacterium. GTDB lineage: Bacteria > Pseudomonadota > Gammaproteobacteria > Burkholderiales > Burkholderiaceae > Polynucleobacter. Next base: position 5,323 of record CAIMXN010000214.1, read on the forward strand.
AGTTGGTGCGCTCTTTTAGTTACGTGAATCACTTAGCAGCAGCGTTACAGGAGTGAAGCAATGCTGCAGAGAAGGCTGAAGTGAGGTTTCTTCTTAAGAATTGTGGGTTGTCAGTAACCCACGCAATAAAGTATTCATTCGACCGATCTAAACTCCACCCCGGCTGGCACTGCGCAGCAATATCGACATTAACATTTAAGTAACGCCGTAAATAAATCTTTTGTTGCTCAGATGTAGCCATGAGATAGGTGGATGGGTTATCTACACCTATTGATACTTGTGCATCGACATTAGTACTGAAAATACTGATCAAGATGCAGAGTGTAAATAGATTGGCTCTCATTTAATTTTCCTAAAAGGCAAATGGCAGATCATACTTGAGGTTGACACCAACAGTTTGTGTAGTTGTGCCAGCATATTGATTTTCTTTTTTATAGGCCACAGTAGCTTTAATCCCATTCTCAAAAGCATAGCCAATGGAAACTTGTTCTTGATTCCACTTATCGGATAGATAAGTATTACTGGGAATGATTTTTTTGGTATTTTGCGCTTCATTTAACCAGTTAGCATCCCAAAGTGTTCCCGACATTCCCAGACTCCACTGCTTATAGCCAAAGAGTAAGGAGCCAACGTAATAACTTTTATTAAAGCCTGCAAGACCTGCAGAATTTAATACGCGATTATATTCAAGCAAGGGGGTCAGTTTAATATCGCCCACAATATCTAATTTATTAAATAATCCACTGGCAACATAGCGCTGTTCATTGGCCAGATATTGGGTAGGAACAGAAGTATTGGTATTCATGTTGTAAAGACTTTGAGTTGTTAACTTTACTGCTGCCAGTTGGTAGCGAAATTTGGGGAGGGCTTTAATATTCAGGCCGTCTAAGGAGAGGGCATAGTTGTTAAATTTACCTGTATTTGCAGGACCACCATTACTTAAGGGTTCTGGATTCCTGGCGGTTCCATATGTATCGGATAAGCCAGTTGTGTCGACCATAAATACACTGGCTCCTACAGCGTGATTACCGAATGCGCCCCCATCTATTTTATAAGAGCCGCCCGCAACCATCATGCTATCAACCCCGTATTCTTTTCTCGCAAATGTACTACCCCATAAGCCAGCGGTGTAGTCCCTTGATAAGGAGTAATTAATATTTGTATGGCCAAGAACCAATGAATAATTATCGGCATCGTATCGAAGAGCGACTTCGGCAAAAAAGGCCGAGCCGTCATCCAAAAAATAGTTCTGCGTTGTAGAGTTCCCACCTGAAGTGGCGAATCGAATATTTGCCGATAAGTAAAAATCTCTCGTAAAGTAGACATTACCTAAGAGATAAGCTTTCGTATAGCTATTTTGAGGGGTATTGGAGGTATTTTTACCGCTATAGGTATCTTCAGTAAACAGAGATATTCCTGCCTTGCCTTCAACAATCGGTCTACTTAGCAATGCGTCTACAAAGATTTCTTGTTTTAGAGCGGCCGCTTCTGCACCACTCGGTTTGGGTATTTGGGCTGAAGCGTCAGCAGTTGAGATGCTAACGCTAGCATCTGAAGTAGCCTGAGCCATTACATTGCAAATACTAAATAGGGGTATGCAGACGATACCCATAAACAAAGGGTGCTTAACTAGCATGCTGGTAAATTTAAAAAGTCACCATGATAGCCTTCTATATCAGAGATCATCTCCAGATCACTTTTCCGCATGACGTGTCATAAATAGC
>CAIMXN010000215.1 GCA_903845455.1 uncultured beta proteobacterium
GAAAATGCTTTCTGCCTGGTTAGCTGTGCTGTAGCTCCCGGATTCGAATTTGATGACTTTGAAATTGCGAGGCGTGATGACTTATCAAGGGAGTTTGGCAACTCGGATGAGAATATTCAAATGATTCAAGCCCTCACACGGGCATAACCTTAACCCAGCAGCCCAAATGAAAAACCACCCGTAGGTGGTTTTGGTATTTCTTGGTGGCCCGGGGCGGAATCGACCAAGCCTAAAGATATCTAATCCTAACTCTAGACTTATAATCTTCTAAAAGCTTTTTTCAAACCCAAAGTCAGCGGCAGCACCATTAATACTGAGCCAGCAATTAGGGCAATAGTATTAGGGACCCCTAGCCTATCACCGATAAAACCATAAACAAGGGGTGAAATAGCACCGGCACCAATTGTTACCGTATAAAACACTCCAAATGCTCTTGATCGCATATGCGGCGGAACTAACTCGGGGACAGTTCCATAAAGCCCAGAGGATGTTCCATTTAAGGCAACACCAACTAATGGCAACATCAACATAACAACATCAAGATTTATTGGCAGGGTTAAAGCCATCAGAATAGTCGTGGCAATCTCTGTTATCAAAGTGGTTTTGATTACGCCAAATCGAGCTGCGATAAACCCGCAAACAAATTTACCTGCGGCGCCACCAGCAAAAGTTAAGCTCAGCGCAAAGCCCACTTGAGTGACTGTGGCACCTTTAGACATTAATAAAAAAGGTAGTAGCGTTAGAAAGCCCATACGAGTAGCGCTATCGATCGCAGCAATTGACGATAAAGAAATAAAGCCTAGATTAAGAAAGTTACTACTCGCGCCTTTTCGGCTTGTATCACCTGATGCCTCATCTAGCTGGGTCTTAGAGTGATTAGTAACCGTTGTTTTAGGCAGAATAACTGCTAAGAATATTACAGCTAGCAATCCCAAGAGCCCCATCACGCTGGTTACGGTATGCCAATCCCAGATTGCCAATAAAGCTGCGCAGAGTGATGGCAACAACACCTTCCCTATATCGCCAGAAAGGTTATATGTACTCAAAGCGCCCCTTAATTCCGAACCTTGAAAAGCATGGGAAGTTAATGAGGAGGAAAGGGGATGCTGAACACTGGCGCCAATACCGCTAAGAACTAAACAGGCTGCTAAACCTAAAAAACCGGTAGTCCAACCAGATAATAAAAATCCAATTGCCGCAATCAGAGTGCCGAATAGCAATAGGCGTTTTTCACCGACCTTTTCTGACAACATACTTGCTGGGACTTGTAGCGAAGCCATTGCCCCCGAATATAAAGTCTTTAAGGAGCCAACTTCAGCAAGCGATAAACCAAATGCCATTTGCCAAATAGGAAACATGACATATAGCAGGTCAGAATATCCATCATGAAGAATATGGGCGCCACAACAGGACCCCAAGACTCTTTTCTTGAGCGCTTTCATAACAACAATGTAACTGAGGTCTAATGAAAAAACCACCCGAAGGTGGTTTTAGTGATTCTTGGTGGCCCGGGGCGGAATGCTATACGCCTTCGCAGCGGAGGTAGTAAGCAAGATAAATATTCCGCAATTGAGGAACAGCATCGAAGACATGATTAAAAAGCGATTGCAGGGAGAACTCCAGATCTGCGAGCAATGTGTACTGCA
>CAIMXN010000216.1 GCA_903845455.1 uncultured beta proteobacterium
ACTTTGGGCTACTGGATAGGCTCGAACAGCCTGAGGGCCTCCCAGATAAAACAGCTCAGAGCTTACTAGGTTGGCCGATGCGAATTGGCCATTGACCACCAAAGATGCTGAATTTAGCCCGTCTTCCGTCAACTGCTGATTACGGCTAAACGTGAAGTTGAGCTTGTTGTAATTATTGGGAATGTAAATCCCGTAATTGGAAGGGCTCGTCGGGGAAATAGACACATTCCCACTCTCGGCTATGAGGTATAGCGATGATGATCCACCACCTGCAAAGCTATCCGCATGATTGGCAGATAAGCCAAGGGTAACTGAATTGGTGTTGTAGGCGCTACTGACAGTATTACCAGTCATATTCATATTGGTGTAATAGCTTGTAAAGAAGCCCGCATTCACACTCACATTGGTTTGCTCAGTACGAATCAAGGGGTAAGTCAGATTCGGACTCACTGTCCAACCGTTACCATAAGCTCCATTGGGGTATACATAGTTACTTACACTGTTGTAATTTAGGAAGGTGGCATTGACCCCAGCCTTTAATCCGTCGTATCCGATTGGCGCTAGATAAGTGACTTGAGCAAATTGAGAGCCTACAGAGCTAATGGCACTAATACCTGCTTGATCGCCAATGCCTAAAGGGTCAGCAAGCTGTATTCCCACTACAGCTTGATTTGCCCCAGTAATACGGCTGCCGTAGTTATTGATTTCTAGACGCGCAGAAGCTAAGGAGTCATCTGCTAGGTCCATTTTTAGACTGACTTCGCCATCGTTATCGCCGGGTTCTAGGCTGCTGCGTAAGATCAACCCCGGGGTTTCTTTAAGCAAAATTAAGGCGTACTCCAGATTACTGTTATTAATCAACTCGCCGATGGGGTTATGGGAAGTAATATATTTTTTTGCTTCCTCAGGTGAAAAGCGGGTTGGGCCGTCTGGTTGATTTACGACGACACTTCCCAGCTTGGCCTCAGTAATCAAAATACGCACTTGGCCTTGACTGATTTTCTGAGGGGGTAATAAAGCTTGAGCAGTCAGTCCATTTTGGCGATAGAGTTCCATGATTGCATTGCAGGCATTTTGTAATTCATCAAAATCAACCTGTTGATCTAACCAGGGCTTAAGAACTTCCTGAACCTTTTCTTCAGGGATCGCTCGAACGCCTTCCAAAATAAACTTACGGACAGTAAAGCGGGGCCCCTTGGTCTTATCAGTTTCAGATGGCTTGGCATCCGGCACCGACACTTTTGGAAGTTGCGAATTAGGCTCTATTAATTGGCGTTGGTAATTCCGTTGTAAGGCGCCCGCATCGACCTGCGCCTTTACAGGAATAGCAGCAGTGAGTAGGGCACTCCAGAAGAGGAATCCAATAATACGAAAAGATATCTTATTCAAGGTTTAAGAACATTTCTAAGATTAATTAACTTTCGCAAATATACAGTGATTAATGATGCATAGCAAAATAAATCTGCACCAGAATGATGCCCACTAGGAGGTCAAAGTGAGGTCGAGTTTTAAAAAATAAACGTCACCGTTTGAGCATTTTTAAGCCTAACAACAGGAGAGTTGGGAATCAAAAAAATGGCATAACTAGCAAATAGCGATCCCACAGATTGGCAACTTATTGTTGAAAATAACCCACAGGATTGAGAAGAAAAAGAAGGGGAATTGAACCCCCCATTTTTTTAAAAATAAAGCGTTTCACAAGTCTAAAAAAGTCCTCAAAAGAAAAAATATCAAGGGTATTTTTTATCCACTTGCTATGAAATTAATCCCTCGAAAATGAATGAAAAATAAGCGAAAAAATGAACAAAAAAATGAACAAAAAACTTCGAATAGCGACTAAGAAAGAGCC
>CAIMXN010000217.1 GCA_903845455.1 uncultured beta proteobacterium
CGAAAAGAACTCGCAGGGGTTTCGGTTGCTGCTGTATGGGTTGCCCTTTTTGCTTTAGGTACCTGCGCCACCTTAATTGCGATTGCTGCTAGAGACTGGAAGTTGGCTGCCTGGGTTGGACTCAGCTTTGGTGCCGCAGTTGCCATCTTTGCGCTCCTAGCATGGGGCATGCTCTATCTCTTGGGCCGCACTCAGCCTAAAAGTTTTGCCTTGCGATTTGTTGTCAGGATGCAAGCGCGCCAAGCAGGATTTGCAGTGATGCAAATCACGGCATTAGGCATCGCATTGATGGCGCTCTTGATGATTTTATTGTTGCGTCAAGATTTGCTCAGTACCTGGCGCGGTAATATTCCTGTAGATGCTCCCAATCGATTCATGATTAATATTCAAGAGGATCAAAAACAAAGCATCTCCCAAACCCTCTTGACTGCTGGCTTAAGCAAACCTGATTTTTATCCAATGGTGCGGGGTCGTTTAATCGAAATCAATGGTCGCAGCATCTCACTCAATGATTACGCTGAAGATAATGCAAAGCGTCTGCTGGATCGAGAATTTAATCTGTCTTATACAAGCCAATTACCCATGGGCAATCGCATTACAGTAGGACAGTGGCTTGAGGGTAGTCAGCCACAGATTTCTCTGGAAACAGGCATTGCTAAAACACTGAACTTACATCTAGGGGATCAACTGAGCTTTGAGGTTGGCGGTGAAAAAGTCACTGCACCCATCACTTCATTGCGTAAGTTAGATTGGGGATCAATGCGGGTGAACTTTTTTGTGATCATGCCGCCGGATTTACTCAAAGGTTTACCCCAATCTTGGATTACTTCTTATTACCAAGCCCCCGATATTCAGAATCTGGATTTTGCCTTAACCCAGGCATACCCCAATCTGACGGTAGTGGATGTCACTGTGTCATTGGCACAGATACAAGAGGTGCTTGATCGATTATCGATGGCCTTGGGAGTGCTGTTTGAATTCACGATTGCCGCTGCTATTTTGGTATTGATGGCTGCAATAGCAGCTACGCAAGATGAGCGCTTTAGAAGCGCTGCCCTTTTAAAAGCAGTGGGTGCTTCTCAAAAAGTATTGGGCAGTATTGCTGCAATAGAGTTAACCATGATTGGTGTGCTTGCAGGAGCTTTGGCGGGTCTTGCTGCAGGCCTTGCTGCGTGGGCATTAGGACGCTTTGTGCTGGAGATTGAGTTCAATGCTTTTGCACAGGCGCTAGGGATGGGGATTGCCTTCGGAGTCCTTGCCTGTGCTTTGGCTGGATTTCGGTTTTGTCGAAAAATACAACAAGCCAGTGCGATTGAATGTTTAAGAGAAAGTGCTTAACGCACCTTCAAGAGAGCGTTACGGCTCCCTTAGGTAATTCAACTAATCGTGTGCCAGCAAAACGATCTGGCAGGCTTTGTCGTTGCAGAGGGTGAACGCGATCTAGATAAGTGCTGAGTGGCCAGATGAACAAAGCAACGGTAAACAGCATTTCAATAATTTGCCACTTTTGTAATTGCAATAGAGCTTGCAAGAGGATGCAAGGCAAAATCCAGAGTGAGCCATAGACATAACGCCAAAAGGCTTGGCGTCTTGCTAAGGTGTAGCCATGTTGACTAATGATGCGTACGCGCCAAGTTTGCATAGCCAATGTCTGCCCAGATTTAGTCCAATACCAAATAAAATATATGCCTAGGACCCCATAGAGATAAAGAAAGGTGAGCCAGCCTGGTAATGCAAGGCCGAATAAGATCCCTAAGGCCAAGTTGGGCACAAGGAAAGCCAGTGCGATAACGCCCAGTAAAACAAGTTGTTCATAAAGTACACAGGAAACCCGCCGCCAAAATTGGGGTGATGGTAAAGCGTTTAATTGAGCAGGCGTCATAAGCCTTATTGATTGCTAGTGGTACTTGGGCTGGCCTTACTTTCAGCGGTGCTTTCTGTCGCGCTTTCGACTGTGCTTTCAGTGGTACTTTCTGGAGCACTTGGTCTCACAAGCGGTTTTTGTGTAATGAGATGTTGTTGAAGAGTTGGCGCGCTGGCAGCTGTTGGTTTTTTCTTACTTTCTTCTGCCTTGGCTAATTTCTTCTTTTCTTCGTCGCTGAGCTTTTGATAGGCACTCCATGCTTCAGCTTTTTTATCAGCGGGGAACTTCAGGCTAACGAGATAGTTCTCACGAGCATGCCGGCGATCTCTTTGGGAGAGGTTCGACCAACTTTTCATTCTAGATTGCAATCGAGCTTGATCTTGCCCACTCATCTTTGGATAGAGATTGGCAATCTGTATCCATTTTTTGCGACTCTCGGGCAACATGTAGTCCCAATCACTTTCAAGGGGCTCCAGAATTTTTTGTTGCGCTGGCTTGAGATTTTCCCAAGTGCCATCAGACTTTTTCTCAGGGATACCGCTTGCTTTGCTATGAGCACCATTCCCACTAGCACCATTAGAAGAGGGTCCTTGGGCAAAGGCCGATGAAGTACTCAAGCTAAACAAAACAAGAGTGAGGGCAGCATAGGTGCTGACAGCAGTTCTCTTGAGGTTCATTGCCATTCTAGGGAGATTGGCGAGTTATTGGAGTTGGCTTGAGCGTGCGCTATCAGAGCTAGAGTCAGCAATACCGCCATTCTTCAGAAAGCCCATAAAACCACTGTCAGCATAGGCATCTGGTGGAACATCATCAGACAAGAGTGCTGCATCAACCTCAGCAATATCGTTAATGCGTGAATCTGCTTGCCACTGGGCGATACCAATGAGGCCAAATACCAGAACCACTAGTGGCGCAACCCAGCCAAGGGTATCCCAGGTAGATGAACGTGGGCTAAACGACCAATTTGCAGACAATCCTGCCAAGACCGGCTTCTGAATCCATACTTTTTCTGGTTTTCTGACAGAAAGCGCTTTCATGCGAGCGGCATAAAGGCGATCTTTAATGCTGGCAGGCAGGGCTTGAGAGCCTTCGCTGAGCAGGGCGGCACTTGCTTGACCAAATTGGTCAGCTTGGGTCGGGTTTAAGAGGTCTTTAGCGCGGTTCACAGGGTAATTCCTTTTAATTTCAATGCTTTAGCTAGGGCTTGAGTAGCCCTAGAACAATGCGTTTTGACACTGCCTTCACTACAACTCATCGCTTTGGCCGTGTCAGTAATACTTAACTCATCCCAATAACGCATCAGGAAGGCTTCTCGTTGACGAGCAGGTAATTTTGATATTTCTGACTCTAATGCTTGTAGCAGTTGGCTGCGCTCTAGTTTATACGCCCCATCTTGGTGAATTTCACTGTCATCAGGGGCTGAAAGCGACTCCAGGGGGTCAAAATCATCGTTTTCATCTGATTTCCGGCCCATGCTGGAAAAGAGGGTAACCCAAGTATTTCTGACTTTTTGACGCCTAAACCAGTCATGAATGCAATTTTGTAAGATTCTTGTAAAAACTAGGGGTAACTCTGCCGCCGGCCGATCACCATATTTTTCAGCCAATTTGATCATGGCGTCTTGGACAATATCCAAAGCTGCATCATCATCTCGCACGGCATAGACCGCTTGCTTAAAAGCACGCTGTTCCACACTGCTCAGAAAGTCGGATAGTTCTTGGGCTGACGCCATGTAGAGGATTAGACCTGAATCTGTAACTGTTGAGCTATTTTAGGGGATTGCTATAGAATATAGGGCTTACTACCTAGAATCTCATTCAAGAAGTGGTTTTTTCCGGTAGCAGCGCCGTTCGAACTCGTGCCATAAGCAAGAGACAGAACAGACCAAACAATTTTTTGCCGAAAATTGCAAAGGACGAAAGAAAATGAATACAAGTAGCGCCGAATTTTTAGCAACTAAAGCTAATAAAGACTCAGTAAACCCATCTCCCGTAGTGGCCCCAGAAATCATTGGTGCAGAAATGCTCGTGCGTGCTTTGCATGCTGAGGGGGTTGAGTACGTTTGGGGATACCCAGGTGGATCTGTTTTATTTATCTACGACGAAATTTTTAAGCAGGACAAGTTTGAACATATTCTTGTTCGCCATGAGCAAGCAGCAGTGCATGCGGCCGATGGTTACGCACGCGCAACCGGTAAGGTGGGCGTTGCTCTAGTAACTTCTGGGCCTGGCGTCACCAATGCAGTGACTGGCATTGCTACCGCATATACGGATTCAATCCCGTTGGTGGTTATCAGCGGTAATGTGCCAACGTATGCTATTGGTGAAGATGCCTTCCAAGAGGCTGATACCGTTGGTATTACTCGGCCAGTGGTAAAGCACAACTTCCTTGTGAAAGATGTAAGAGATTTGCCTTTGGTATTGAAGAAGGCTTTTCACATTGCGCAAACAGGGCGTCCTGGCCCAGTATTAATTGATATTCCTAAAGACGTTTCGGCGGCCAAAGCCCCCTTCGTTTATCCAGAAACTTTAGAGATGCGCTCCTATAACCCAGTTGTGAAGGGTCATAGTGGACAAATTCGTAAAGCAGTTTCCTTATTGCTAGAAGCAGAGCGCCCTTACATCTACACCGGTGGTGGTGTGATCTTGGCTGATGCTGCACCAGAGCTAAAAGAGTTTGCTGACCTATTGGGTTATCCAGTCACTAATACCTTGATGGGTTTAGGCGGCTTTCCAGGCAGTAGCCCACAGTTCTTGGGGATGCTGGGGATGCATGGTACTTACGAAGCAAACATGGCGATGCAACACAGTGATGTCTTGATTGCCATTGGCGCACGTTTTGATGATCGCGTGATCGGCAATACTGTGCACTTTGCAAGTCATCCACGCAAGATCATCCATATCGATATCGATCCTTCGGTGATTTCTAAACGCGTGAAGGTGGATGTTCCGATCGTTGGCAATCTGAAAGAAGTATTGCAAGAAATGATTGCGCAACTCAAAGTTGCTGGTCCCCGCAAGAATGAAGCAAAAGTTGCTGCTTGGTGGGAGCAGATTAATGAGTGGCGCAAAAAAAATTGCCTGAAGTACGACGAAGCATCACAAATCGTGAAGCCTCAGTACGTAGTTCAAAAGCTCTATGAACTTACTGGTGGCGATGCTTTTATTACTTCTGACGTTGGTCAGCATCAAATGTGGGCTGCGCAGTTCTATAAATTTGATAAGCCACGTCGGTGGATTAACTCTGGTGGTCTTGGCACTATGGGGGTTGGCTTGCCATATGCCATGGGTATCAAGAAAGCATTTCCTGATCAGGATGTTTTCGCCATTACTGGTGAAGGCTCCATTCAGATGTGCATCCAAGAGCTATCGACTTGTAAGCAATACAACACGCCGGTCAAGATTGTGTCTCTGAACAATCGTTACTTAGGGATGGTGCGTCAGTGGCAAGAGCTCACCTATAACAAGCGTTATTCCAGTTCTTATATGGATTCCTTACCAGACTTTGTGAAGTTGGCTGAAGCCTTTGGTCACGTCGGTATGCTGATTGAGAAAAAATCCGATGTTGAGGGCGCACTGAGAGAAGCGATTCGTTTGAAGGATCGCACGGTGTTTATGGATTTCCAAACAGACCCAGAAGAAAACGTTTGGCCTATGGTTCAAGCAGGTAAGGGTATTACTGAAATGCTTTTGGGTAGTGAGGATCTTTGATGCGACATATTATTTCCGTATTGTTGGAGAACGAACCGGGGGCATTGTCACGCGTCGTGGGACTTTTTTCTGCGCGGGGTTACAACATTGAAACCTTAAGCGTTGCCCCAACTGAAGATCCATCGCTCTCTCGCATGACGATTGTGACGATTGGTTCTGATGACGTCATCGAACAAATTACCAAACACTTGAACCGCTTGGTTGAAGTCGTGAAGGTGTTTGATTTGAGCGAAGGTCCTCATATTGAGCGCGAGCTCATGATGATTAAGGTGCGCGCGGTCGGTAAAGAGCGTGAAGAACTCAAGCGCACAACCGATATCTTCCGTGGTCGCATTATTGATGTCACTGATAAGAGCTACACCATTGAGTTAACTGGTGATAGCGCTAAATTGGATGCCTTTATTGAGTCGATTGATCGTGTCTCTATTTTAGAAACTGTGCGTTCGGGCGGTTCTGGAATTGGGCGCGGCGAACGTATCTTGAAGGTTTAATTTTTTTAACGGATTACTGTATTAACTACCTATTTTCAATACAAGGAAAGAGCATGAAAGTTTTTTACGATAAAGACGCTGATTTGTCCCTCATTAAAGGCAAAACAGTCACCATCATTGGTTATGGTTCACAAGGACATGCCCATGCCCTAAACTTAAACGAATCTGGCGTTAACGTCACCGTTGGTTTGCGTAAGGGCGGCGCCTCTTGGAGCAAGGCAGCGAATGCTGGCTTAAATGTTAAAGAAGTCGCTGACGCAGTGAAAGACGCTGACGTGGTCATGATGCTCTTGCCAGATGAGCAAATTGCTGATGTCTATAACAAAGAAGTTCACGCCAATATCAAGCAGGGCGCTGCGCTTGCTTTTGCTCACGGCTTTAACGTGCATTATGGTCAAGTTCAGCCACGGGCTGATTTAGATGTGATCATGATTGCTCCTAAGGCTCCAGGCCACACGGTACGTAACACTTACACGCAAGGCGGTGGTGTTCCTCATTTGATCGCTGTATACCAAGATAAATCGGGTTCAGCTCGTGATATAGCACTGTCATACGCTACTGCTAACGGCGGTGGTCGTGCTGGCATCATTGAAACAAATTTCCGTGAAGAAACTGAAACGGATTTGTTCGGTGAGCAGGCGGTGCTTTGTGGTGGCGCAGTGGAATTGATTAAAGCAGGTTTTGAAACCTTAGTTGAAGCTGGTTACGCTCCTGAAATGGCTTACTTTGAGTGCTTGCACGAGCTCAAGTTGATTGTTGACTTGATCTATGAAGGCGGTATCGCCAACATGAACTACTCGATCTCTAATAATGCTGAGTATGGTGAATATGTTACTGGTCCACTGATTGTGAATGAAGATACCAAGAACGCAATGCGTCAGTGTTTGAAAGATATTCAAACGGGTGAGTATGCCAAGAGTTTTATCTTGGAAAACAAAGCAGGTGCGCCTACTTTGATTTCACGTCGTCGTTTGAATGCTGAGCATGACATCGAAGTCGTGGGTGCTAAGTTGCGCGCCATGATGCCTTGGATTGCGAAGAACAAATTAGTTGACCAGACCAAGAACTAAGTAAAAACGGATTAGTACCTTAGAAAAACAAGAAGCAGTAGTTCCTTAAAAGGCTCAGAATAAAGATGATGTATCCACACCCCATTATTGCAAAAGAAGGTTGGCCGTACTTAGCACTATTGGGGGCTGTGAGTTTGTTAGCCCACTATTTTGGTGGGATTGCATGGTCA
>CAIMXN010000218.1 GCA_903845455.1 uncultured beta proteobacterium
ACTGCCCAAGCCAAAAACAATAGAGCGCATAGCCCTAAGCTTATGGAGATTGAATTCCAGGCCAATCGAGAACATTAAAAAAACTACGCCAAATTCAGCTAAATACTTCACCGTGGCCGAATCATTTGCTAGGGCAAGAGCCTTGGGGCCAATCAAGACACCAATCGCCAAATAGCCCAAAATAGGGGGCAGCCCAAAATAGCGGAAAATAAGTACCCCGGCCACACCAGAGGCCAGCAAGATGAGAGTTAATTGAAGGACTGACGGCATATACTTACTCGATGATAGCTAAGACTCGTGAACGAACCCTAAAGCTTGCACGCGACACCCTCACTATTGAGGCTGCTGCACTGCAAACGATGCGTGATCGCCTTGAAGGCCCCAATGCAGATGCGCTCGTGCGTGCCGTTGAGATTTTGCATGATTGCAAAGGACGGATTGTGGTGTCTGGCATGGGCAAATCTGGTCATATTGCCCGCAAAATTGCTGCAACGTTTGCTTCCACAGGCTCACCCGCCTTTTTTGTTCACCCTGCAGAAGCCAGTCATGGTGATTTAGGTATGGTGACACGTGAAGATGTATTTGTGGCCTTATCCAATTCTGGTGAAACCGATGAATTACTCACCATTGTCCCAATCGTCAAACGCACTGGCGCAAAGCTCATTGCCCTCACAGGTGCACCTGAATCATCCCTGGCAAAACTAGCCGATGCCCATTTGGATACTAGCGTAGAAAAAGAAGCTTGCCCTCTTAACCTAGCACCCACCACTAGCACTACTGCAGCTCTAGCAATGGGTGATGCACTTGCAGTTGCACTCTTAGATGCCAGAGGTTTTCAGGCTGAAGACTTTATTCGCTCTCATCCTGGCGGCAGACTTGGTCGCAAGCAATTAAGCCATGTCAGCGAAGTCATGCGCAGTATTGATGAAACCCCAAAAATTTCTATCCAAGCCTCCCTACAAGAAGCCTTACTAGAGATGACTGCTAAACGAATGGGCATGGTAATCACACTAGATAACAACAAAAAAGTTGCAGGCATCTTTACAGACGGTGATTTACGCCGCTTACTGGAAAAGAGTACTAATCTGGATGGCGTTACTTTAAAAGAAGCCACCACCTCGACACCACGGACTATTCCACCAGAACTACTGGCCGAAGAAGCTATCGAGATGATGGAGAAACATCGCATTAATCATTTAGTGGTGACTGATGCTAACGGCACACTACTTGGTGCCCTTAATCTGCATGACTTATTTGCAGCCAAAGTTATTTAAAATAGTTTATTTACTTCATGCCCAGCGCTTTTAATACCCACAAGACAAATCCTCTCAGCCAATATCCACAAGCGTGGGAACGCGCTGCCAATGTCAAACTCTTGGTTCTAGATGTGGATGGAGTGCTTACGAATGGACAAGTATTGGTTGGGGCTGACGGCAAAGAATCTTTGAAAGCATTTGATATTCAAGATGGTCTCGGCATCAAGTTGCTAGAGCAATGTGGCATCCCCACCGCCATTATTACTGGTCGGAATTCTAAAATGGTGCTTGCTCGCTGCGACGAGTTGGGTATCAAACATGTCCATATGGGTGTTGATGACAAAGCAATAGTACTCGAACAGGTTTTAAAATCCTTGTCGCTGACTCATGCAGACTGCGCGGTCATGGGTGATGATTGGCCAGATCTCAAAATGATGCGTAAAGCTGGCTTTACTGTTTGCCCAGCGCAAGGGCACGCAGCGGTCAAAGAGAATGTGCACTTTGTTACAAGCCGCCGTGGCGGCAATAGTGCAGTGCGTGAACTGTGTGACCTCATACTGAAAGCACAAAACCGCTATGAAGAATTGCTGAATCAAGCACGTAGTTAAGTCATGCAATTAAATTCTCGGCAAATCAAACTCAGTTTAGGGCGTACCGTATTGCGCCTGATGCCATTAATTTTGATGGGCGCTCTCACTTTGCTTACTTTTTGGCTCGTTAAAAAAAATACTCCGCCAGAGAAATCTCTTCTTGAACGTGTTCGCCTTCATGAGCCTGACTACACTATTCAGAATGGAACACTGTCAGCCCTAAATGAACTGGGCATTACAAAATATCGTGTACTGGGTAAAAAAGTGACTCATTACGATGATGATGCATCGATCGATATCATCATTCCTCGCATGCGTTTATTTCAAGCAAATAAAGCGCCAGTGACTGTAAAGTCAGATACTGGTCATCTTGATGGCGATCTGACGATTCTTGATCTGGTCAACAATGCTGAAATTTTCCGTCCTGCACAAGCAGCTACCGCTACTGAACCAGCAACATTGCGCATGCTCGCACAATCGTCGTACTTCAAAGTATTGATTAACGATGACATTATAAAAACAAACAAGCCGATGAAACTAGAGCAAGGCATGTCAGTCATGAATTCTACTGATGGCGGAATCTTTAACAATGTCGACCAAAGTATGGTGCTTTTGGGACAAGTGAAAGGTCGTATTGAGCGACTACCACGAGGAGCACAATAAGATGATTGCTATGCGCCCTCTTCGAAATATTGTTTTAGGTTTATTAAGCCTCAATGCTTTGATCATCACTCTAGCTCATGCTGAAAAAGCAGATCAAGATAAACCTTTGATTCTTGAAGCAGAAAAAGTTTCTGTAAACGATGTACAACAAACCTATGAACTGAATGGAAAAATTCTCTTAATTAAGGGGACAATTGTTGTCACCGGTGAGCAAGGTAATATCAAAGTAGATCCTGAGGGCTACGAATATGTTGATATGAAAGGCACATCTGAACAAGTAGCCAGCTTCAGACAACGACGTGAAGGGCCTGCCGACGAATTTATGCAAGGTCGCGCGACTAATGTCAGCTACAACGCTAAAACTGAATTGCTCACATTAACAGATGATGCCAGTCTTAAGCGGCTGCAGAATATGCAGATGCTTGATCAATTGCGTGGCTGGAAAATTGAGTACGATGATATTAAGCAGTACTATCGCGTATCAGCCCCAACAGATGCAAAAGCGGATGACCTGCCCTTGGCCAGAGCCATTCTTTCACCAAGACGAAAAGCCACATTAGAGAAATGACAGCAGATTCAGCTAAAAATAATGGTCCTGCAACCCTCAGCGCCCATCACCTTAAAAAACGCTATGGAACCCGGACTGTTGTTCGTGACGTATCGGTTGAAGTGAAATGCGGTGAGGTAGTTGGCTTACTTGGACCTAATGGCGCAGGCAAAACCACTTCTTTCTATATGATTGTCGGCCTTGTCCCTCTCGACGGCGGCAATATTGTTCTGGATGGAACTGATATCACCCACCTACCAATTCATGAGCGCGCGAGAATGGGTTTGTCTTATCTGCCACAAGAAGCATCTGTTTTCAGAAAACTGAATGTTGGTGAGAATATTCAAGCCGTTCTAGAATTACAAGTTCAAGATGGCAAATCTTTAAGTAAAACGGAAATTGCTCATCGCCTAGATGAACTCTTGGGCGAACTTCAAATTACCCACCTCAGAGACAATCCTGCACTATCGCTCTCTGGTGGTGAGCGTAGACGCGTAGAAATTGCCAGGGCACTTGCCTCACAACCTAAATTTATCCTGCTAGATGAGCCTTTTGCAGGTGTTGATCCTATCGCTGTTGGGGAAATCCAAAGAATCGTCCGTTTTTTAAGAGACCGTCAAATTGGGGTTTTGATTACCGACCACAATGTTCGGGAAACCCTAGGTATTTGCGATCACGCATACATCATCAGCGAGGGTAGCGTTCTGGCGGAAGGCAAACCAGACCAAATTATTGAAAATGATGCTGTCCGTAGAGTCTATTTGGGCGAAAACTTCAGAATGTAAGAATTCCCAATTTAAGGGGTATTTCTGAAATAAAGCTGTTTCCCTACTTGGATTTCAGCAAAATCGCTGATACGCTGGAGGTTCATGAAGTTCATTCCAAAAATACCAGTACCAGACAAGTTTACAAATTATGGGGCTCGCTGCGCACCCCGAGCATCAGTCTGCGCACACAAACAAAAAGGAGCTGACGATGAATTTGAAGATTAATAGCCGCCATGTTGAAGTGACACCTGCCATGCGTAACCACTTAGAAGCTGGTCTAGCTAAAATTCGCAAGCATTTTGATCATGTACTTGATGCTTCAGCCATTTTGATTGTTGATAATGCTAAAGAGAAAGATCTACGCCAAGGGGCAGAGATCACGATTCACCTCAAAGGCAAGGAATTATTTGCCGAAGCACATAACGCAGACCTCTATCATGCGATGGATCAAGTTGTCGATAAGCTTGAGCGTCAAGTCGTGAAGCACAAAGAAAGACTTCAAGATCATCATCACGATAAGCACTTTGAGTAAGTAGTGACTTCAGGACACCTATAATCATTTGACATGACTGCCCTGATAGATCTTTTTGCCCTCGACTGCATCGCATTAAATAATCCGGCCAAAAACCGCTCTGATGCCTTTGCAGCCGCTGGCAATCTTTTTTCTCAACACACTGGTATTGATGCGAGTGCTGTTGTTAGTTTCTTAAATGCTCGGGAAGATCTGGGATCGACTGCACTTGGTGCAGGTGTTGCAATACCACATGGTCGAGTCAAGGGTCTGAAACAGCCTATCGCTGCATTTATTAATCTTCAAGATCCGATTGATTTCGCAGCGCCAGATGGCGACCCTGTATCGCTTCTGATTTTTTTATTAGTTCCAGAAAAAGCGACTCAGCAACATCTTGAAATTCTGTCTTTAATCGCACAGCTCTTATCAGACCCAGATGCGCGCAAACGTCTAGCTACTGAAAGCAATCCAGAAAAGGTTTGCCAGCTCTTGCAGCAATGGGGCTCACATTGATGACTCAGCCCCTCCTACTCGAAGGCGTAAATGCCCAGCAAATTTTTGATGACAATGTTGCTGAATTAAAACTATCTTGGATCGGTGGATTAGAGGGTGCAGACCGCACCTTTCCTCTGGAAGCTGTTAAAGCTGCAGCAGCTAGCTCTGACTTGGTGGGTCACTTAAATCTCATTCACCCCAGTCGTATACAGATTTTTGGTGAGCAGGAAGTTGATTACCATGCTGCATTAGAGCCCGAGCAAAGACAAGAGCAAATTGCTAGCCTGATCTCTAAAACGCCTCCCTGTGTGATTGTTGCTGATGGTAAAGCGGCCGATCTTGACCTCCAACTTTTTTGTCAGCGCTCATCCACCCCTTTATTTACCACCTCTGTTTCTGCCGCAGAGGTCATCGATCATCTGCGCACCTATTTAACCAAGATTGGCGCCCCTAAAATTACGATGCATGGTGTCTTTATGGATATCCTAGGCCTTGGCGTTTTATTGACTGGAGAATCAGGACTTGGGAAAAGTGAGTTAGGTCTTGAATTAATTTCTCGTGGTCATGGCTTGGTGGCTGATGATGCGGTGGACTTTGCACGGCTTGGACCAGACTACATTGAGGGTCGCTGCCCAGTGATCTTGCGCAACCTCTTAGAAGTACGAGGTCTAGGCTTATTAGATATTCGGACGATCTTTGGCGAAACTGCAGTGCGCCGCAAATTAAAATTGCGCTTGATCGTGCAGTTGGTTCGCCGTAACGATGG
>CAIMXN010000219.1 GCA_903845455.1 uncultured beta proteobacterium
CTACGGTGCAAAATGAGGATGTGAAAGCTGCCCTCACTCAAGGCTTAACTCCTGACTTTGATAAAACCTTTCCTTCTTCACAATACGGTGTGTATGTCTTGGTGGATAAAGCCAAAGAAAAAATCGCTGGTAAAGATATGGTGTATATGTTGCTCGGGCTATGCAAAGTAAAATCTGATGGTTCCTACGGTTTGCCTTTAGTTACCATCTCCACTAATCTGCCCTTTGTCGTCACGAGCACCGAAAAAGCAGACCTCATTAAACGCTTAACGATTGATGCCAATCAATTTGCGCAAGTAATGATAATCAATGCCGCCAGAGTGAAAGCGATCCCTTAAAAACTGTATTCTTTTGAGAGGGCTTCTCAACCCCTTCATACAGCGCGTACACCCCCCTCGCGATCACAAATAGCAGATCGCGAGGTCAATAATATTACTCAGATTGTTAAAGAGCGAACCGTTTATCTCTAATAAATAAGCAGTTTCATACAATTTGCATCTAAAAATCATGCTTATCAAAATCGATTAAGCATTTGATTTTTAAAGTCTTTTTTCCATTTCGTTTTCTGCATACACCTCATGATTGGCCGGGGAATGTAAAGACAGTGGCGCTGGCACCGATACCAAATACACATTACTTTTGCGAATCCGCATGAGTCGATCCAAAACAGTATTCACGCTATTGCGCTCTTTAAGTAAAATCTGATCATCTTGCTCTAAGCGCCGCATTTCAGATTTTTGTAAGAAAAACCAACTTTCCATCCACACCCGAATTGCTGGCTTGAAACTTTCAAAATGGGCTACAAAAAATAATTGATTAGTAAACCTGTCTAAGAGTTTGAGGATGCTATCGGGTTTTTGCTGCCAAGGTAAATTAATCCCTGTACCTAAGCTGCCAATAAACGGCGTGGAATTGGGATCAATCTCTTGCATCCAGTCTCCTAGCGCTTTGTATAGATCTTGGTATTGGGCCCACACCATCTGGTAGTTCGCAATCCCTTTGGCGTTATTGAGCAAATGGTGATAGAGCGCTAACATACGCTTGGCCCAAGCGGATTCTTTGGCGCTAATTTTATATTTGAGATTGGTTAAATAAACAGGGGCGCAGCTGATGTATTGCTGTGGTAACTCGAGCATCTGGGCAACCATGGCTGGCGTGATGCGATCGAGAATGTGATCGCGTTCATAAGCGCCGCGTTTTTCGTGGCGTGTAATGCGCCATAAACCTTCGGCATACTCGCGCACTAACTGGGCCTCAACATAATTACTAGGATTGAGCGCTTGCTCTACCTCGCGTATATGGCGTCTATACAAACGCTCATCTTCAAAAGGCAGTACGGCACTTTTAGCGGTAGCCCCATCTTTTAGGGCATTCCAGCGTGAACGATTTTTACCGGCAATACTTTTAGGGCCGGTTTGCCGGCGCACCTGCTTTACTGCATTGGTATCTTGATTTAAGGGATTACTTATATTGTCTATGTCCATGAAAAATTCCTGATTACGTATTACTCATTACTAACTAGTCATTAAAAACCACCTTGTACTTTATGGGGCGTACCCCATGCTCTTTTTATATAAGTCTTGTTTAATGATGATTACTCTTTATATTTTTTGA
>CAIMXN010000220.1 GCA_903845455.1 uncultured beta proteobacterium
TACTATTGGGGTTCTGGGGATGGCGCAGGAGAAATGGCTGGTCGTATGAAACAAAATGGCAAGATGTGGGTATTACTGCCGCGCTAATGAATTAATGCTGAAAGGGTTTTATGAGTTACAACACTATTTTGACCAAAGTGGCTGGCAAAGTTGCCACGATCACTTTAAATCGTCCTCAGGTATTAAATGCCTTAAATGATGAATTGATGGACGAATTGGGCACAGCGTTGATCGGCTTTGATGCCGACAACAATATTGGTTGCATCATCATCACGGGTAGCGAAAAAGCGTTTGCTGCTGGAGCTGATATTGCCAAAATGGCGAAGTATCAATTTCATGAGGTTTATCGCCACGACTATATCTCTCGGAATTGGGAGCAGATCAGAAAAGTGCGTAAGCCCGTCATTGCAGCTGTCTCTGGCTATGCATTGGGTGGCGGTTGTGAGTTAGCCATGATGTGCGACATGATTATGGCTGCTGATAATGCAAAATTTGGCCAACCAGAAATTAAGCTCGGCATTATTCCTGGTGCTGGTGGTACACAGCGTTTACCGCGTGCAGTATCTAAGGCAAAGGCAATGGATCTTGCTTTAACTGGCCGTATGATGGATGCGAATGAAGCTGAGCGCTCAGGCCTGGTAGCACGAATTTTTCCTCAAGCTGATTTATTAAACGAAGTCTCTGCGATCGCAAAAGGGATTGCTGATATGCCATTGTTAACTGCGATGATGGTGAAAGAAAGCATCAATGCTGCTTATGAAACCACGCTCTCAGAAGGTATTCATTTTGAGCGTCGTCTATTCCATGCCTGCTTTGGTACGAACGATCAAAAAGAGGGCATGGCCGCGTTTGTAGAAAAACGCCCTGCTAAATTTACTAACTCTTGAGCTTGCTGACGCAGTAGAACTAGTTTTTTTCCAGATAGCGTTGAGCTAATTTGACCCAATAGTTCACACCTACTGGGATCAGCGCATCATTAAAGTCGTAGGAAGGATTATGGAGGTGACATGGTCCCATGCCATGGCCAACAGAGCGATGATCACCGTCACCATTGCCTAAGAACACATAGCAACCGGGCTTTTCAAGTAAGAAGTAAGCAAAGTCTTCCGCACCCATCGTGGGATCAATTGACGTGTTGACGTTTTGTTCCCCAACTAACTCACTCATGACTTCGCTAGCAAATTCCACTTCACTTGCATGATTGATGAGTGGTGGGTAACTTCTTGAAAAAGTAATTTCTGCTTGGCAGTCGAAGGCGCTTGCCACATTATGCGAAATCTCTCGCAGGCGAAGTTCGATGAGATCAAGTACTTCTAGGGTGAAGGTACGAACTGTGCCACCAATAAAAGCGCTATCAGGAATGACATTGCTTGTTTCACCCGCATGAAATTGTGTCACAGATAAAACGGCAGCATCAACGGGACGTTTATTGCGGGTAATAATGCTTTGCAAGGCTTGGACTACTTGAGTACCGGCCAGGACTGGATCTGCGCTATTGTGCGGTAAGGCTGCGTGACCGCCTTTGCCGTGAATCCTGATTTCAAATAGATTGCTAGAGGCCATCATCGGGCCAGCAGTAACGCCAAAATGGCCTTCAGCAAGACCAGGCCAATTATGCAAACCAAAAACAGCATCGCAAGGAAACTGTTTAAAGAGCCCATCATTAATCATTTCTTTTGCACCAGCACCGCCTTCTTCAGCCGGTTGAAAAATAAAAATGACGGTACCCTTAAAGTCTCGGTGGTTTGATAAATATTGTGCAGCGCCTAACAGCATTGCAGTGTGGCCATCGTGACCACAGGCATGCATTTTTCCTGGATTGACAGAGGTATGCGCGAAATTATTGTGTTCTTGTAGTGGCAGTGCATCCATATCAGCACGCAAACCAACCATCTTTCCTGGGCCAAGATCTCCATCGAGACGACCAACTACCCCAGTCTTTCCCATGCCGCGAAAAACAGTAATACCCCAGCTAGAAAGTGCTTCGGCAACAAGATCGGATGTGCGATTCTCTTCAAAGCGTAATTCTGGATGGGCGTGAATATTGCGCCGTATTTCTTGAATTGTCGCTGCGGAATCGACGATTTCAGGTAGTAATCGCATGTGTTTATCTTATCTGAAACCACTTGGTGCTGCACGTATTTGGCCTAATGTGCATCAGGGCAGCTTTATATGCTCCGCAGCAAACTGAAGTGCTCCTAATGAGTATGGTGCATTTGCTTGCTTTTGTAGGTTTTTAGGTAGCAAGGGGATAGTTCCAAGACAGGGAGCATTGATGCGGTCTTTGAGTGTCTGAATATTGTCTTGTAATAGAGGCATTTCCTCAGAAAGGACGTTGGCAATCCAGCCCGCAACTGGAAGATGACGTATTTTTAATGCTTCGTAAGTTAACAGTGCGTGATTAATACAACCCAAACGGATCCCCACTACCAGGATGACTGGTAACCCGATCGCCTTTGCTGCACCCCCTAAATCCTCTTTTTCATTGAGAGGCACTATCAGGCCACCAGCCCCTTCTACAACCACCCAGTCAAATTTTGCAGAGAGTTGTTCAAAGGCCTGAGTGATGACTGAAATTTTAAAGTCAATACCTTCAGCTTTTGCCACTAGATGTGGAGCAGCAGGGGTATTTAAGATATAAGGGCATAGCTCAACGCTACCAGGCTCTATATTTGAAGCAATCCTGAGGGTTTCTAGATCTTCATTTAGTAAACGCCCATCAGGACTGAGATAAGTACCTGCCACGACAGGTTTAAAACCAATAGTATTTAGTCCCGCTTCTTTCAACTTCACAATTAAGGCGCCACTGATTAAGGTTTTACCAACTTCGGTATCTGTACCAGCAATAAAGAACCCAGAAGGTTTATTGAGAACGCTCAAGATAATTGTCCTACTTGAACCTGCTGCTCAATTTTTTGCAAAACCCAAATGAGTTTTTGCAAATCTTCAAGGCTGTGATTCGCCGAAAAAGTAATACGCAGACGAGCACTGCCTGCGGGAACCGTTGGTGGTCTGATGGCTGGAATCCAGTAGCCCATCTCATCTAATAATTTGGCTGCAGCCAAAGCATTGGCGTTACTTCCAAGAATCACTGGCTGAATTGGCGTACATGAACTCATCTTTTTCCAATCAGAAAAATGCATTTCATTTTGCCAATAGGTAATCAGTTGATTGAGTTGGCGACGACGAGATTTTCCCTCATTACTCTCAATGATCGATAGGCTTTTGAGTAAAGCATGCGCGATGGCTGGTGGGGTCGCTGTGCTGTAAATATAGGGGCGGCCTTTTTGAATGAGCCAATCAATAAAAGGAGCTTGCGCGCAAACGAAGGCGCCGCTAACTCCCGCAGCTTTGCCGAGCGTACCAATATAGATAATGCGTTCCGAGACGATATTAAATTGCTCCAGAATACCGTGACCTTGCTCGCCTAGTACACCAAAACCATGGGCATCATCCACTAAGAGCAATGCGTCATATTGTTCAGCAATTGCTACCAGTGCTTTCACTGGAGTGATGTCACCATCCATACTAAAAACACCATCTGTCACGATGAGTTTGAGAGGCCTCTTATCATGCTTAAGAGCCTTTTGAAGAGTATCTAATTGCTGATGATCAAATAATATGACTGAGGCTTTGGATTGAGTACTTGCTAAGCGTACACCATCAATAATCGACGCATGGTTGAGTTCGGCCGAGTAAATGCTAGCCTCTTCTGGCTTAGCAAGCTTTACTAAGCCAGTGATTGCAGCAAGATTTGCAAGATATCCGGTGCTAAAGAATAGCGCGCGTGCATTGGGAATATGTTCACTTTGAAAAGAGGCTAATTTTTTTTCTAGTAAGTCATGGGTAATGTGATGGCCGCTGATCAGATGGGATGCACCACTACCAACCCCATACTGATTTGCACCCTCTGCCAATGCTGCAATTAACTCTGGATGATTGGCTAGACCTAAGTAGTCATTACTGCAAAAGGCATGTAGCTTGCGGTTCTCGACTATTGCTTCAGTATCACAAGGTGATTCGGTCATACGCAGTTTGCGTTTAAGTAATTGGGTTTCAAGCTCGGCAATTTGCTCTTGTGCCATACCTAAAGCATGAAATGGGGGTTTCATGCGAAGACCTTATTCAAGGCGCGCTGTACTGCTTCACCCATTTGCAGGGTTTCAGTAGCAGAAAGAATGTAAGGAGGCATTATGTAGATCGTGTTGCCGATAGGGCGAATGAGTACACCTTGATCCAAACTAGCGGAGAACATTTCACGAGGGAATGTATTTGGGTTTTTCAGAGATGCAATTTTGACATCAAAAGCTAAGATCATGCCTTGCTGGCGCCAATACTCTATGCGGGTATCTGTTTTAGCCCAAGCAAATGCGCTAGCTAATTCTTGTGCTTGAAGCAGATTCTTTTCGAGAATATTTTCAGTGTCAAATATCTCTAAGCAAGCTAGAGCAGCTGAACATGCAAGAGGATTACCGGTGTAAGAGTGTGAATGTAGAAAACCATGTTTTGTTTCATCGCTATAGAAAGTGCGATAAATCTTTTCCGTAGTCAGGCAAAGCGATAGCGGCAGATAGCCTCCGCTAATACCTTTGGAAAGGGTCAAAAAGTCTGGCCAGATACCAGCGTGTTCACAAGCAAAAAATTTACCAGTACGACCACATCCAACAGCAATTTCATCCGCGATGAAATGAATGCTATAGCGATCGCAGAGCGCTCTTACTTGACGCAGATATTCTGGTGAGTACATCGCCATTTGCCCTGCACACTGAACCAGTGGTTCAACAATAATGGCAGCAATATTGTGATGTTCTTGCTCAAACAGTTTTTCAAGAGCATTGGCAGCTTGCTTGGCAACATCCTCAGCGCTTTCACCAACTTTGGCTTTGCGAGCATCGGGTGATGTTACGGTAAAAACCTCTTGCAGCAGTGAGCCATAAGCTTCTCGAAAAATAGCAACATCCGTTACTGCTAATGCGCCGAGGGTTTCACCATGGTAGCCATTTTCTAAGCAAACAAATTTTTTCTTATTGGGTTTGTTATTGAGTTGCCAAAAGTGGTGGCTCATCTTTAAAGCGATTTCCACTGCAGATGCACCATCAGATGCGTAAAAGGCATGCCCCAAATTTTTTTTCGTTAAAGCAGCAAGCTTTTCAGATAGCTGGATAACTGGAGGGTGGGTGAAGCCAGCCAGCATGACGTGCTCAATTTTTTCTAATTGAGCACAAATCGCTTGATTGATGCGAGGATTAGAGTGGCCGAATAAATTTGTCCACCAAGAGCTAATACAGTCTAATAAGGCATTACCTTGGTCGTCATATAGCCATGGCCCTTTGCCATGAGTGATGGCAATTAGAGGAAAAGTTTCATGATGCTTCATCTGGGTACAGGGATGCCAAACGGCCTCCAGGCTTCTTTTAACCCAGTGGTTTTGATTTACATCAGGAATAACCTTCTTTTTCATCATTGATATTTGACCACTAGTTTTTCTTAATCTAAGCTTCCATCTGTTATGTTTATGACTTGATTTGATTTATTTTCTGGAATTTACCCATGCTGGATGCACAAACTACTGAAAAACCCCTCACCCATGTCAAATCTAAGGCTGATTTACATAGGGAGGTGAATGCTTCTGGTTCTTGGACGGTTGCTCAAATTGAGGCTCTATTTCACTTGCCATTCAATGATTTGCTGTCTCAGGCTCAAACAGTACATCGAACTAATTTCCCTGAAGGAGATGTGGAGTTAGCAACACTGTTGTCCATTAAGACGGGAGGATGCCCCGAGGATTGTAGCTATTGCCCTCAGGCTGCTCGCTATGACACCGATGTGCAAGCTACCAAGCTAATGGAGTTGGATGATGTCCTTGAGGCTGCTAGAGCGGCTAAAGCCGCTGGTTCCAATCGCTTTTGTATGGGCGCGGCTTGGCGTGAGCCCAAGGATCGTGATATCGAAAAAGTGACCGCCATGATTAAAGGCGTAAAGGCTTTGGGTCTAGAGACTTGTGCCACCTTAGGAATGTTAGAAGTTGATCAGGCTGTGGCGCTCCAGGAAGCTGGCTTAGATTTTTATAACCATAATCTTGATACCAGCGAAGATTTTTATCGCTCTGTGATCTCAACAAGGGGCTACCAAGATCGTTTAGACACTCTTTCCAATGTCCGTGCAGCCGGTATGTCGGTTTGCTGTGGCGGTATTGTGGGTATGGGTGAGTCACGCGAGCAACGGGCTGCTTTCTTAGCCCGCTTGGCTAATTTGAGTCCTTACCCTGAGTCAGTACCGATTAATCATTTGGTGCCAGTGGCAGGCACGCCATTGGCAGATCAAAAGCCAATGGACCCCCTCGAATTTGTCAGAACAATTGCGATTGCACGCATCACCATGCCGAGTGCTAGAGTGCGTTTATCGGCTGGTCGTCAAGAGCTTGGTAGAGCAGTTCAGGCCATGTGCTTTTTAGCTGGAGCTAACTCTATTTTTTATGGTGAGCAACTACTCACTACTGGCAACCCTGAGGCAGAAGAAGACCGTGCGCTATTGGCTGAGCTTGGGTTGAAAACAAAGCAGAGCTGTAAAGCTGAAGTTTTAATCTAAGCTTTTAGCTAGAAATGTCCCCCTTAGATCACTTCATTATTGAGTTTGATACTGCGCTGCGGTCAATGGTCGGTGGTGCCAATGCACATCGCCCAACCCCTGGGTCTGATTCCAGCACGGAAGTGGTTTTGGAGCCCACCGAGAGAGAGCATGCCGCAGGCTTAATGCGAGTAAATCATGTTGGTGAAGTTTGTGCTCAGGCGCTCTATCAATCGCAAAAATTATTTGCCAGAAATCCAGAGATTCAAGAGATGCTGCACCACTCTGGGCAAGAAGAAATGGACCACTTGGCTTGGTGCGAAACACGCCTACAAGAGTTAGGTTCTCATACGAGTTACCTCAATCCATTTTGGTATGCGGGATCCTTCGCAATCGGCATGGTTGCTGGCTTAGCGGGCGATAAGTGGAGTTTGGGATTTGTTGCTGAAACAGAAAAGCAAGTAGAGAATCATCTCGCGAGTCACTTGGAAAAATTACCCCAAAATGATCATCGTTCGCGGGCGATTGTTGAGCAAATGCGGCTGGATGAAATTGAGCATGGGCAAGCCGCTTTGCAGGCTGGCGGAATCTCTTTACCTAACCCCGTTCAGCAAATCATGAAGGCAATGTCTAAGATCATGACAATGAGTGCCTACAAAATCTAATTTTGGATTTGTATTGGGTAAATGCCAAAATTAATATACTGTTCTTTAATACAGTATATTTACTGATTATTCTGGTAAATAGCTAAGATCTATTCTTAAGTATATTTTCCAAGCTCTTGTTTCAAGTAGTAATTTTGATCTCACCATTTTCTTAACACACGACGCTAAGTGATTGTAATCACTAGAGAAATTCCTAAAAAAAGCCCTTAAAACACTTGACCCTCTTATAGGGATCCTCTAAAGTGGGAGGAAGTGTGAAAAAGTGGGGTAATTGGTGTTTCAAGGTGCGTCAGCTCTCAATTTAGATGCAAAAGGCCGCATGTCTGTGCCGGCAAAGCATCGTGACGCCTTATTGGTGCAGGGTGAGGGCAGGATTACGCTGACTAAGCACCCCGATGGCTGCCTTTTGCTATTCCCTCGTCCTGAGTGGGAAAGCTTCCGATCTAAAGTTGCTCAATTACCGATGGACGCCCATTGGTGGCGTCGCATTTTCCTGGGAAATGCTGCGGAAGTTGATTTGGATAGCGCTGGAAGAATTTTAGTTAGTCCTGAACTGCGCGCCGCAGCGGGTATTGAAAAAGAAGTGATCTTGCTTGGTATGGGGAGTCACTTAGAGCTGTGGGATGCAGACACGTATACCGCAAAAGAACAGGCTGCCATTGCCCAAGGTATGCCCGAAGCACTCAAGCAATTTAATTTTTGATGACAGGGTGCCATGAACATAACTCATCGCCCAGTATTGCTGGCCGAGGCGGTGACAGCGCTGATCAGCGGTCCGCTCATACAACATTCCAATCCAACAAAAAGTATCTTATTGATCGATGGAACCTTTGGGCGCGGTGGTCATACACAAGCTTTACTCAACAAGTTGGACTCGAATGCTCGCTTGATTTCATTCGACAAGGATTTGGATGCGATCGCAGTGGGCAATACCATCAAAGATCCACGCTTAACGATTGTGCACAACAGTTTCGCGCAAATGGATCAGTACGCAGAACCAGAATCAGTCGATGGCATTTTGTTGGACTTGGGTATCAGCTCACCCCAAGTGGACGAAGCCCATCGGGGATTTTCTTTTCGTCGCGAAGGTCCACTCGATATGCGGATGGATACCGAGCATGGAGTGACGGCAGCAGAATGGTTAGAACAAGCACCGCAGGAGGAAATCACACGCGTGATTAAGGCTTACGGGGAAGAGCGTTTTGCATTTCAGATCGCTAAAGCCATTGTGGCGAAACGCGAGGAAGGTTTGTCACCAAAAACAACTTTGCAATTGGCAAGTCTAGTTGCGAGTGTTGTTCGCACGAGAGAGGCTGGACAAGACCCCGCTACTAGAACATTTCAAGCATTACGAATTTTTATTAATCGCGAGCTAGAAGATTTGGAGTTGGGTCTTAAAGCGGCGTTGATATTATTGAAGCCTGGTGCACGACTAGTGGTTATTAGCTTCCATTCTTTGGAGGATCGGATTGTGAAGCAGTTTTTGCAATCTCATGCAAAGGTAGAGATTCCTCGTGGGCTGCCTGTACGTGAAAA
>CAIMXN010000221.1 GCA_903845455.1 uncultured beta proteobacterium
CAAAAAAATCACTAAAGAGCCCATACTGAACAATTAATAGCGGACAGAGCAAACGTGCCTCATCTTGCACTACATAAGGGGGATGTTGCTCAATTGACCAGCTGATCCAATTTGTTAGGACTTCAATAATAGTTGCATCTTCAAGGCCTGATTGCGCACGCAAGCCTGCCAATTGCTGTTGACAATTTATTAGATCTTCACTTGATGAGTCCTTGGGCTGATTGACGCTCTTAGATTTTTTAGGTTTCTGAGTTTGCCGATAGGTATCTAGTATATGAATGCAATCGGTCACCCATCGAATTCGAGGGACAGTGGCAGCCATGTTCTGCTCTTCAAATTCTTTATCTGCCTCTTGCTGCGCCGCTAGGTCTGCAATATCTTCTAGTGAGGCGGGTTCGATGTTCTTATCTTTGGCATTTCCATCATCGCCCTGACGGGATTTTTTCGATTCTTTTGAGGTTAATTCTCGCGCGCTATCTTTGGCAATAGAAATTGCCCCCAAGCGTTCTAAGTTGCGTGATGGGATATCGTGGGTCTCATAATCCCCTTCTAAATAATGCCAAAGAAAAGCAGGCAAGGTACGTCGTTGGAACGCGCGGCTGCTTTTAATTAACCTGGTCTTGCTGGAAAAGAAATCAAGTGCAGCTCGTGTATCTTGTATTTCTTGAATGATCTGGTGACTTTTAATGGTTACTTTTTTGGACTCTTGTCTTGCTTGTTCGTTACCCAGCTGCTCACGCAAGCGATTAAAAAAAGGCTGTAGATAGGATTTAAATAAATCTGTCTTTAAGGCTGGTAATGAATTGGATTTCACAATAAGCTGCAAGAGCTTCGCGCTTACAGGATCCGGTATCCAGCGATAAATACCCTCATCTTTGGTAGCAAAAAGATCGCGGTAAGCCAAGTCTGCTGGATCATTAGTAGATTTAGGTAGCAGTAAGCTCGAGTAAGGCTCATCGAGCGCACGTCTTTGTAAGCTTAATGTGGCAATTTGTCCCAAGAGTTTCCAGTTGGTAATGCCAGATAGGCACACTACGAAAAATAAATAGGCACCAAAGTGCTCCTCTGCCATGGATAAATCCTTGGGATTGCAGCAGATAAGCTCTTGCGAAAACCCATTGAGGAGAATAGTTAAATGAAGATAGCTCTGCGTATCTTCTTTGGTATAGACATTATGTTCAGGTATCGTGACGCAAAGTGCTGCTGGAATCGTAAATCCAAAATGGGTTTGCTCTTCAAAACTACTGCGCCAATCATCGGCTAGATTAAAAAGCCAATATAGTGCGGACTTATCTTTTGGGATATCAGCTAAGAGAATATTTACATAGCCAATAAAAAACTGCTTGAGATGTTCAATTTCCTCAACAGAGCGCTCTGGTAGTACGTTATAGATCTCGGGGTTATTTTGCTCCCTACCTACTTCTATTGCTCCAGGCATATCTAAGGCTTTGCCATCATCCGCTACCTTTTTCTTTGTTTTGGTTGGCATTGCTGAAAATCCCAACAAACCCAAGGCCCACTGTTGCCCCAAGCTATCGCAAGCATCACTGACTTCAAATTGTATCCAGATAGCTTTCACTAGACGCTCTCGAAAGTATGCCTGGATGAGCTTTGGTGTTTGTAGGCCAGGAAGGTCGCGTACCGATTTTGGCGGAGGGGTTTTGGTAATAAGTGCGTAGAGCGAAAAGGAATCTTCCGTCCTAAGCTGTTCCTCATTAAGGTGTTTTTGAAACTTTGCTTGATTTGAGGTGATGGATTTTTTCTTTGGCCTAGCCTGTGTCGCCAGAGGCGCCGGGGGATCGGTAATTATCACAAGGTCCTTTTTCTAGAACTTAATCTAGGCGCTGGATCAGATGTGGGGGCGGGAGACCAAGTCAAGCTCAAAGGTTTGACTGGTACGGGGGTAAAGCCTAGGGATCCAATCACTTCCTGAAGCTTTTCTTCTATCCGCTTCGCATGCTCTACCAGACAAGTCGTGCCGAATTGATGAAAAGGTGCCGTGCCATGATTCCAGTGGCTGAGCCAAATTTGTACATCGGTTTGTGAGAGTGCAACCACTTTAGGATCAACCCAGATTGCTGCCAAACTTGATTTTTTCTCGCGACTTTTCGCGTCACTTGGCGGTGGTGGATCTTGACGTAATAAAAAAGATATAAATTTACGAAAAAAGTTGGACTCAACTGCTAAACGTTTTTTCAGCAGCGCCGTAAAGATAGTTGAGCTCATGGTGATTACAGAGAGCTCTTTTTTCTTTTTTAATTCTCGGCCCCGAGCGAGAATTGGACTCTCCTCTATATAAAGCAGGGTGCCGGCAGTGTAGGAAATTTGATTTTTGATGGCCCATTGCTCAACTACCCCAGCAATCTGTGCATAGTTCCTCATGGCTTCTTGGAGCTTTTTTGATACTTTAGCAATTCGATTTTTATCGCCTAGTAGGCCTGTCTTATCTTGCAAAATGGTTAATCCATAAATGGGATCAATGGCCTTGATATCGCCATAGGGAATATGGTGGGGTCTATGAGATGTTTCGCAGCAATACCATAAGGCCATATACAGGCTATAGGCATTCATCCACGCTATGAAAGTATTCCATTGGGATTGACTATTGATGACAAGAGGGCGAGGCTTTAACTCTTCTTTGAGTTGCAAAATAAATTGCGCCACCGCTTCTGGTTTTAATAAGCCAGTGGCGCCAAAAATGAGGCGTTTAGTCGAGGGTAGGAATTTACATTTGTTTTTGGTAAATAGGCCGGTTCGATCCGATAGGGTGTACTGAAGTCCAGTCCAAGTATTAGGCTTGGCGGCTTGAGCTTTCTTATGTGCATCGTGAGTGTAATAAAACAAGGCGGCGGATTGAGACTTTGGGGAACTCCAATCGAGCATGTCGACAAAAATAATCTCCACCCCAGAGGATATGAGTACGCCCCTAGAAAATTGTCGAATCTTTCCAAAACTCACCATCCGCTTGCCTTCTGTTTGAAAAAGCCCGGTGGTGTCTTGGCTAATCTCCACATCATTTTTTTCGCTATTAAATTTTTTGAGTAAAGCGATGCACTCATGTTTAATGGGCGATTTTTCTGATTCGGTAAAAAGGGGCATCAAATTAGCTATGGGTAGTTCCGTATTGGTGCTCGTGATTTTGCGTAGTACTCTTAATTTTCGCGATAGCTTCAAGAGTTCTTTAATTAGTCCCGACTGATCAGTAAAGGCTATCGCTGCACTGTGCTGTTGATAGTGTGCAGAGCGCTGGATATTGGCATGTTCTTTTAAAGACCTTACTGGAATGGGGTAGACCCAGATTGGCAGGAGTTTGTCTTTGTAGCTGGCCTGGCAAATGCGTAGTGGGACTCTTTGCTTTTTGGATACTTGGGGGCCAACTTTGTCCACTACCGAACCCATCATAAATCGCTCATTGCCCTCTAACCATTTTTCATTTTGCTCAGGGCCAATTTCGATGCTTAAGGCCATATCTAAATCCACCCCCAAGAGGATGAGAACTTCAAGAGTGAGGCTGGCTTTACAAGTGAGTGAATTGCTTTCAGGAAGCTGGCGCTGAGTTTTTAAGAAACTCATGAGTTCGCCCATTTCAACTCGTGTACACGCACCGCCATCCCAATGCAGTTGTTGATTTAAAGAGGCCATTAGACGTTGTTGGTAACGGACATGTTGATCGAGTTCTAATTTAGCAGCTCGCACATCTTCGCCGAATAGCACCTTAAAGCGTGGCCTATCCTGATCTTCTTCGCTTGGATCTTCTCCCGCATCTTCAAATTGGTCGATTTCTTCGTCCGTTAGCTCACTCAGAACATGAATAACCTCGACCTCATGACCATAGAGCGTCTCCTCATACTCGGAAACTTTTGCTAACTCCTGCCAATAGTGACGACCTTTGTTATGCTGTTTTAAAGTGGTACGCGAGGATCGAGAGCCTCCGCCTCCACCCCTATGCGTTATTCGTGGGTAGGCAAAAAATTGCAGGAGTTGAACTAATTTCTTTTGTGCAAGGGATTCTTTTTTGCTCCTCAAGAAGATTTGATGCTTACACCCTTCTATAAACTGGCCATAACTTTTTTTCTGCAGTAGTGCTTTCATGGTTGCGGGCATGAAAGCATCCTCCCATTGCCGAGACCACTCCCGATCGATTCGATCAATCTGAGTTAACTTTGATCTACCAGGCAAGAAATTAATAGAGCAGTTTAGAAACTGGTAAGGGTCAGCAAACTGGCGCTCATTCTCATCAATAGACTTTTCAGCTTTCCCATTGCCCGCACTTAAATTGGTGGGGATCCGACGTTCCGATTCTCGAATGAGGATGTATCCCGCTAGGCGGGCGTATTCTGATTCTTGTTCCCGGCGTATCGTTGGTGATACGCCTTCCTGACTTGGGTCATTCAGAATGATGGCATTTAAAGGATTATTACTAACCCCTTTGTGTAGCAGTGGGTTTACAAATCCTTTAGCGTCCTCATGATCACCGTTACCCATGGATCCTGATAATGGTGAGTGCGATAAGCTCTCTGGCCGAATGGCGTAACCGTCAAAGAGAATGTTTTTTTCTCCATCATGTTCGGCGCGATAAGTATGGATATTGTCTAAGCAGGTCTTGGCCGTGCGCAATAAACTATCCCAGGGAATCTGCTTCTTACTGTCATAGTGCTGAGTGGCCTGTGCTATGAATTCCCATTTGAGGAGTGATTCGGTAAATGCATAGCAGTTGGGAATGGGTCGAAAAAACCAGATTAATTGCCGGAACTCGAAATCTGGCTCGCCCAGTTCAATTAAGGCAGATTCTCCATATTCTTTATGGATTTCTAAAGAGCGTGGATTGCTTAATTGATCGGGATTGCAAAATGCATCAAAGTCGCCATCAGGATAGAGTCGCCCGTAGAGCTCACGCATTTCTGGGCTGCGCGAATAGTAATGGTCGCCATCGCTATCACCAATAAGGGGTGGAGGATTTGGATCTAGTAGTCCTTTGCCTTTTGCTGCTGTGATGGGCTCACTCATTACTTCGGTGATTCATCCGCGCTTTCATTGAAAAAAATGGTGGTGTGGCTCTTGTGAGTCACTCTGAGTATTCTCGAGCATTTTTTCAGTACTTCATCTGCCCAATTGGTTTAGGATAATCCTTTACTTATACAGCTTATCTTTTTAGTTTTCATGTTTAGTGGTGCTCTCATTGAATCTAAGCCCTAGGAGCCACAGCTCTAAGCCACATGCGCTGGACTTGATCTGTCATATTGTCGGGTATTAACTCCACATCGGGGTGTTCATTCGCATAGACGCGAAATAGCTCATCTGCAAAGGCCTGTCCAATTTCTTGGACCCCTTTAAAGTCAAGAATGACCTTTTTAAAGCGATCAAATCGGGCGATCAATCTTTTCGCCTGGGATCTGGAGACTAACTGCTCGTCTCCATATTGAGCTAGGCGCATTGGCACCACGGTTTTAGAGAAATCAAAATCATCAGGCGCATTGGTGTATTGAGCATAAACATCAGCTGCTGTCCTGGCGCATGACAAGTCAATATTCATAAAGACAACGGTGCCGCTTGCGAAAATTCCTTTGGCATCTCTTAAAAAATCATCGCTTGATAAGGTGTCGTGATGGTATTCAAGTCCATTGGCTTTAATTCGAAATGAATCAAACATGCGTGAGGTAAAAAAGACCCCTTCGCCACTGTGCCTTGTTGGATCTGTAGTGAATTTCCCTTTCGATAGCTCAAATAGGGCTTGCCTCATATCCACTAAATGTAAAGCATCTGCGATCTTTTTAAAAATGCCAATTCCGTTATCGGAAATTGCCAGGCCAAATCGAGTCTCGGATTGCCTTGCCCAGATGAAAACCTCGTCGCCTGCAGAATGGTCTATGGCGTTATTGAGCATTTCTGTAAATCCGTGATTGACGATATTAAGCACGTTGGGAGCGAGATTGAAGTAGGGCTTAAAGTCTTTGCTCCAGACGGTATCTTCCTCTAAATCCTGGATCTTGTAGAGCTTAGTGATTTCCCGTCGATAACCCGGACTAAAGACGGGTCTGGTGGATGGCCCACTTCGGGCAATCCAACCACCTACCTCTAACTGTTGAATGTAGTTATTTGCCGCTACTCGAGAGATTCCTAAGCGCTGTGCATAGTGGCGCGTTAAATCCTGAGGATGGTTTACAACATCCTCGGTGACGGTATCTATCAGTTCAGGGAGTTTTGAGGGCTTTGCCATAACGTTGACTATAAAGTTAAATATACACTACTGTAAACTTAAAATGATATAACTGTAAAGTTATTTATCAGCAAGAAGTGTGCTGATCGCTTATTACGTGATTCATCTTGGGTTGCGCTTAAGTCGTGTACACGCCTTTAGATGCCTAATGGGAAGGGTATTAAGCCTCTTTTACAGTCAAATTAAGCAAAATTACTGCAATAAATTCAAACTAATAGTGTGATATTTTGGTTTTCCAATTAGGCATTAGATGCAAACAAGTCAATGAATATATAGGTCTATTGCCTAAAAAGGGGTAACAGGGATGCTAATGCCATGTATCGAACTTTTTGCCTGTGAGGAATTGGTTTCAATAGTTAGTTGAATTTATACCTAAATGGGTATAATATAGGCATGTCGAATTCTTTAAAACCACTGTATTGGGTTGGCTCTTCAAAAAAAGACTTAATGTCTTTGCCAGAGTTAGTGAGGGATGTTTTTGGGTATGCCTTGCACTTATCGCAAGACGGCAAAAAGCATGCTCAAGCTAAACCTTTAAAAGGATTTGGGGGAGCAGGGGTTTTAGAAGTGGTTGAAGACCATCTTGGTAATGCCTATCGTGCAGTTTATACAGTGAAGTTGGCAGATGGAGTCTATGTGCTGCATTGTTTTCAAAAGAAATCGCCTAGCGGTATTGCTACCCCAAAGCCGGATATGGATTTAATTCATGAGCGCTTAAAGGTGGCTCAAGAGCATGCAAAAGGAAATACAAAATGAGCAAAATTGAAATCAGTAGTAGCAATGTTTATGCTGATCTGGGCGATAGTCAAGCAGATGAAATGCTGGTTAAAGCCCGTCTCGCTTTTAAGATTGGCGAAATCATCAAGCAGCGCCATTTGACTCAAGTAGAGGCGGCTGATCTCTTGGGACTTACTCAACCTAAGCTCTCTGGGCTACTGCGTGGTCAATTTAGAGGCGTGAGTGAAACAAAAATGCTTGAATGCCTCAATCGCTTGGGTAGAGATGTGCAAATTGTGATTCGTAAACGCTCACGCTCTCAAGTAGACGGGCATACAAGTGTGGTGTTTGCCTAAGTCATTCGTAGGACTTGAGGGTAAATCATGTTGGGAAAACACAAGCCTCAAGATTTATTAAATCAATCTGATGCCAGCACACTTAGGCCAGCAGAAGATGCTGAATGGTTGGCGCTTTCTGATCAAGGGCGACAACTTTGGGCGCAAATTGATCAAACGATGCTGCGCATTAAGTCTGGCGAAGAAAAAATCTTCCTATCTGCGGTGCTGCGAGAACAGCTAGGCATAGATGATCAAAAGGATGCTGCTAGCTTGGGTGGTTTGATTCCCCCACCTAAATAATCCATTTATGCTCGCTATGGGCTAGAAGCGGATGCTGGATTGAAGCAAATTATACATTTTTTCAAACATGATGTGAAATGCTATATACTACTGCTATATACATAGGAGTGTGTGATGACCATAGCGATTACAACCGTGTTTACCAACAATCGAAGTCAGGCAGTCAGATTGCCTGCTGAGGCCCGTTTGCCTGATGAAGTGAAAAAGGTAATCGTGCGCATTCGAGGGCGCGAGCGAATCATTACGCCGATTGAAAATACGTGGGATAACTTTTTCCTAAATGGCCCCGCAGTATCTGATGATTTTATGAATGAGCGCGGAGTACAAAAGCCAGCTGAGAGGGAAAGCTTGTAATGCTCAAGTATTTGCTCGATACCAACATTGTCATTTATGTACTTAAGCGTAGACCTAGGCAAGTACTGGTAATTTTTAATACGAATGCCAGTCGCATGGCGATTTCCAGCATCACATTGTCTGAGCTGATTTACGGCGCAGAAAAAAGTCCAAACGTGGATAAGAATTTAGAGGCGATTGAAGAGTTCATCAGTCATCTTGAAGTGTTGCCTTATGATGCGAAGGCATCGCAACACTATGGCCAAATTAAAGCAGCCCTGGAGAAGAAAGGGGAAATCATTGGTGAGAATGATATTCATATTGCGGCTCATGCCATTAGCCAAGGCCTAATATTAGTAACCAACAACTTGCGAGAGTTTAAAAGAGTGCCAAATTTAGCGCTTGAAAATTGGGTATTGTAATTAGGGGTAAATATGAAAATTGAAGAAGCTCAGAATTTGTGTTTTGAACTCTTAGATGAATGGATGGCTTAACACGATGCAGCACGTGAGCTTAGATTAAAAGTGACCGAAGCATTCGCTAATGTTGCAAATGGGGGTGCCATCAACCCAAATCTCGGGGTATTAGCTCTGCTTGATTCAATGGAGAGGTCTGAAAAAAGACCTCAAGAAAAGATGGATGAGCTTATGAGCTCAATTGACAGGTAATACGCCCGCTATGGGGTATTAACAGACTGTCTAGAAGAGTTAATTTAGAGGGGGGGGTGCAGCCAGACTGGGGTCTTAAAGCAAACAATTCTCCTATACAGCCACAGGTAAGTGAGGGCAAACAGTAAAGAAAAACTCATCAACAGGTATGTAGAATCGTAGTAGATAATAGCCGGCGTTGCAGCAAGGGCGGAGAGCACCCACAGATAGGGAGATGTACGGGCATTAGCAGACAACCCATTCACTTTCTTAATGAGTAAGCCAGTATTTAAAATGCGTCGATAGATTAGTGTGTGGAAATGAATACCATCAGGTAGCCCTGGATTCCCCTGCCGAATTTTTCTACGATAGATGGTAAAGAGTGTTTCCATAATAGGGTAAGCATTGATCAGTAGCGCAAACCAAGGCGAGATATTGGAGTGACGTGACACCAATAAGATACTGAGGACTGCAATCCAAAACCCTATCAGGTAAGCACCGCCATCTCCTAAAAAGATAAGGCCACGCGGGTAGTTCCAAATAAAAAATCCTAAGATGGAAGATGCCATCACTAAACTCAAATAGATCAGCATAGGGTCAGCATTCAGATAGCTGACATAAGCTAAGCTGAGCAGGGTGATAATTCCTACCATGCTGGCTAGGCCATTAAAACCATCGATGATGTTATATGCATTAGCTAGTCCAGTAATTGCAAAAATCGTCAGGACGATTGATACCATCGGAAAGGAGAGTAAAAAATCAATCCCTGGAATGGCTAGGTGAGTAATGTGAGCGTTAAGATAATAACTTGCTAATCCTGCAGAGATCATGGTAAAAAATAATCGCGTTTTAACGCGAATGGTTTTTGTAAGATCCTCTGCTAAGCCAATTGTAAAGGTGGGTATGATGCAAATGAGCAGGGTGGTTTCAATAGCAATGTAAGCGCTACTCTGAATACGAAATAGGGTGGCTGTTAAAATGCCGATGGCAATGCTGATACCGCCAATACGGGGGACCAAATTATTATGAAACTTTTGCGGTCCTGTTAAATCAGAATCTGACGAAAAACTACCATGCAAATGCTGTGTTCGAATAATCAGCAGGGTAGCTATAAATGAAGAGAAGAAGGCAGTCAGTAAACCAATCATGAGATGATTATAGATTCTAAATGTATTAAGGTACCAAACTCAAAAACAAATACTCAAAAAAGATAATCAGATGCACTACCCCTTGCAACATGGTCGTTCTGCCAATTGCTAGGGTCAGGCCACCGATAAAGAAAGATAGGTACATTAAGACCATATTGAGATTACTAATCCCTAGGCTTAGTGGTAGATTAAAGAAAATGGCAATGGCAGCCACAGTCGGAATAGATAAGCCAATACTGGCCAGTGCCGAACCCAAGGCGAGATTTAAACTGCTTTGCAATCGATTGGCTCTTGCAGCTCTGACAGCGGCATAGCCTTCAGGCATCAACACCAATAGGGCAACCGCAATACCGACAATCGTCTTGGGTGCTCCCGCTGCTTGAACACCAGCTTCAATAGCAGGGCTTAGTAGCTCTGCCAGTCCAACGACAGCAATCAGGGATATCAGGAGCAGGAAAGTGCTAACAGTAGTTTTGAGATTGCTAGGCTTATCAGCATGCTCACTACTATCCGTTTTTTTATGTACTGCTTTGGGTAGGTAGTAGTCGCGATGACTAATCGTCTGAAAGAATAGGAAGGCTGCGTATAGTGCAAATGAAGCAATACCAGCAAACGCCAACTGGCTTTTAGTAAAGTCTGGTCCTGGTGTGCTCACGGTCACAAGGGGCATCACCAAAATAAAGGTGGCTAAGGCAGTGAGTACTGACAGTGCTGAATTGGTGCCTTCATTACGAAAAGACATTTCATGATGTTTGAGTCCGCCAATCAGTATGCATAAGCCAATCACACCATTGACCACAATCATGACTGTGGCAAAGACGGCATCGCGGGCAATAAATTCTGACCCTTCATGGCCAGAGAGCATCATGGAGATAACAAGGGATACCTCAATAATGGTCACACTAATAGACAGAACTAAGGTACCAAAAGGCTCACCTGTTTTATGCGCAATGACCTCTGCATGATGAACGGCGGAGAGCACAGCGCCAATCAAAATAGCCGCAAGTAGGGCAATAAACCAAGAGTGGGTGAGTAGGTTAGCCATAGTGATGAATGAATACAAAATATAAGTTCGGGTGTAGGCGAGGACATTAGTAAGGGTGAGTGTGAAGCCTACAAATAGTGGGTAATATAGAGTAATTCCATATTAAGGTACTAGTAGAGTATGAAGGCAATCATCTTATTTGGTCATGGGGCACGTGATGCCCGTTGGCGTGAGCCATTTGATCGCTTGGCTGCCCTATGGAAAGCCCAGTATCCAGACGCTTTGGTTCAATTGGCCTTTCTGGAAATGATGCAGCCTAGCCTAGAAGATGCGGTTGCTACCTTATCTAGTGCTGGCGCCTCTGAAATCGTCGTCGTACCAGTCTTTTTCGGCCAAGGTGGTCATTTGCGCAATGACTTCCCAGTATTGCTAGATGCTTGCCAGGAAAAGTTTCCGCAAGTGGCTTTAAGCGCTACGCTTGCTGTTGGCGAGGATGAGGATGTTTTGCAGGCCATTATTGATTTTGGGTATCGAGCTTTCTCCCTATAAGAAGCCTTACTTTTGTGGAAAATGAAGGGCTTATTTAGGGTGACCGCTTAAAATGAATCATATGCAACCAATAAAGAAGATCATTATTATTGCTGGTCCCAATGGCGCAGGAAAAACAACCTTCGCACGAAATTTCTTGCCACAGGAGGCTGATACCTTACATTTTATTAATGCAGATTTGATAGCGGCTGGTTTAGCCCCATTCAATCCTGAAAGCGTCTCCATTAAAGCAGCGCGCTTGATGCTTGATGAGTTAGACCAGTCTTCTGAGGCTGGTGAGAACTTTGCTTTTGAAACTACCTTATCTGGCAAGCATTATTTGCAGCGTATACAGAACTGGAAAGATCAGGGTTATGTCGTAAAGCTTTGGTTTATTTCTTTAAGCTCTCCTGAGCTTGCTATTTCAAGAGTAGCGGAGAGAGTATCCCAGGGTGGACATCATATTCCCGAGGATGTGATTCGTAGGCGGTTCTCTGCGGGATTAAACAATCTTCCAAAATATCAAAAAGCAGTAAATTCTTGGGCAGTTTATGATGGAGCGCATAATCCACCAACATTGATGGACTGGAGTAAACATGAGCATTAAAGATATTCGATTATCAGATGATTCAGACTTAGCTGGATCATATGCAGCAATGCAAAGAGCTGGTCAATCAGCAATTGATTTAGCCATTCAAACTAATAC
>CAIMXN010000222.1 GCA_903845455.1 uncultured beta proteobacterium
GGACTGGCAGCAATTGCCATGTAGTTAAATGTTGATACGGCAATCAAAGAGAAATCTTTTAAGGGGTTGTAAGTGACGATCTTGGTGGTATGGGGAAGTACCGCCATATTGCCGCCTTGGGCCGCCACCAATGTATAGCCATCAGGTTTAGACTTTGCTACTAAATCCATCCCAATCACACCAGATGCACCAGGTCGGTTTTCTATCACAATCGGTTGACCAATGCGCTCGCTGATCTTGGGGCCAATGATGCGAGTCATCATATCCAAGGTATCACCAGGTGGGAAAGGAATGATGATTTTAATTGGGCGATTCGGATAGCTTTGTGCAAAAGCAGTCGCTCCAATGAATAAAGCAAAAATGACTGTGCAAACCTTGGCGAGAATTGGCTTCATATTATTTTGCTGGAATAACAGGTAATAAGAGTGCCGATGGATGATCTTTGCCGGTATAAAGTTTGACCTTACCGTTAAAAATAGCAGGCGGACGATCAGTCTCATCATCATGAACAAATGGGCCACATCCCTTCATTGGATTTTTCATATTAGAGAGCGTAGCTGCCTCACCATCATGTTCATAATCTTTTCCACGAATTGTTAATGCAATTCGATAACCAGGCGGAACCACAACACAACTTGGCCACACTTCGATATCAAATTCATAAATCTGATTTGGCTCTAAAGGCTGTTTCTCATCATGGGTGTGATATGGCCGGTATGGGAGCGTTTTCTGCGCATCCAACTTACGGTGGGAGCCACGCAACCAACCTTGTGCAATTGGCGTATGTGGATCTAATGCGCCATGAAAAGTTACTTCTTTGTTATTGGGATCAAATACTCTCACAATAGCGAAGAAATCAATATCACTAGTTGAGGACGAAGCAAAGACCTTCAAGGCAATCGGCCCAGTAATTTCAATTGCGCTTTGTTGCGGTGGCAATGTAAAGGTTAGGCCCTCACCCATCATGTCGTAAACAACCGATGCAGAGTCTCCAACCTTACCTGTAGAAAGGCTCAGATCAGAGCCATTCAAATAGCAAGAAGTCCATTGCGTGCGAGCAATAGGCCACTCATTCTCAAAACGTTGCACAAATTTTTCGCCAGGATGGCGAACCAGTAACTGGACTGGTGGTTGTTTATCCCAATCATTCTTTTCACCTTTTAAAAAGTGATTAAAGAAGCGCTTTTGGAGAGTTACGCCATAGTCAGTATAAAAAGGCGCCCAATGCGATCCGCCATGAACTTCCAGCCACTTTTGCTTTGAGCTTGAGTTCATAAAACCCTCAAAGTTTCCACGGGGATGCAGGCCTTGACCACCCCAATTGGCTGCACTTAAGACGGGTACACTGACTTTTGACAGGTCTGCAGATCGATCTTTATACCAAGCCCCGTCGAGCTCACGCTCAAGAACGGCTAACCAGATATCTTCTCGGTTTTTGAAAAGCTCCTCGTCACTTAATGTTTCTGGTCCGCAAACTGTGTCGCCAGTGATGGGGTGACGCTTACCGCGATCACCAACACCATGTTGAACTGTTTTCACTTGCATTTCTTGCCAATTTTTTCTAAATGTACAAGCAATACCGCCATGACGATGGGATTCACGATAAGCATCACTCCAACCTTCCCACACACAAATAGCTGCTAAATGTGGCGGTGTGGTTGCGGCTACTCGCCATTGATTACTCGCGTAATAAGAAATGCCGTTCATACCAACTTTGCCATTCGACCAAGGTTGGGCAGCTGCCCACTCGATGGACAAATGCATATCTTTTGTTTCGCGACCATTGTTGTGAGACAAATACCCAGGAGATCGACCTGCACCTCTAGAGTCAATACGAATACAAACATATCCATCTGGAACCCATTTTTCAGGGTCTACTACTTCCCAGTTTTGGTATTTATTACTAGAACCAGCAAGCGCATCAGGATTATCCCGAGACATTAAGTCCCAGGCTGTTTTATATCCTTCCTGAAATGGCAACCCCTTTCCATAAGGGCCGTAAGATAATATCGCCGGATATTTTCCATCACCAATTGGACGAAAAATATCAGCACGCAGAATTAAGCCATCTTCCATTTCAATTGGAGCATCCCAATCAATCTGCATGCCATCACGAATTTCACTTTTTAACTGATTCATATCGATTTTGTTATCTTTTTAATTGTTATTAGTCGTATAAATCTTATTGAGGATCGCCATGATCGGCGATTAAGCCCATCTGTTTTATGGCAGCAACCCCACAAATTTCATCATTAGATGAAGTATCACCACTGATACCAGCTGAACCAATAACTTGTCCAGCGGCATTGCGAATCAATATGCCACCTTGGACAGTCGGCATTTTTCCCTCGCTTAATACTTGTAGGTTATTAAAAAAGAGGGGGACTTTAGATGCTCTTCTTTCAAGTTCACGCGCTCCTAAACCCATACCAAGCACACTCCATGCTTTTGCATGAGCGATTTCGAATCGCAACAGGCTTGAGCCATCACTTGCTAGGTATGCTTTTAATGTTCCACGAACATCTAGCACTGCGACAGCTAATGGCGCCATTTTGGAAGACTTGCCATGCTCTAGGGTGAGTTGCGCAATCTTAAGTGCGGCCTCCAGAGAGATAGATTCAAGTGAGACTGTGTGTGACATAAAAACCTTTTTGTTTAGCGTTTAATTTAGTTTGAATCCATGATCATTTTGCTTAATCGATCTGGCGTGAATGGCAAATGGCGTGGCCGCATTTGTAATGCATGTGTCACTGCATTTGCAAGCGCAGCAGCAACGGGTCCTGCAGCCAA
The DNA here is from genome assembly GCA_903845455.1 of uncultured beta proteobacterium. Taxonomy (GTDB): domain Bacteria; phylum Pseudomonadota; class Gammaproteobacteria; order Burkholderiales; family Burkholderiaceae; genus Polynucleobacter. The sequence goes on from CAIMXN010000222.1 coordinate 2,791, forward strand.
TTCTCCACTACCCAAACCAGGCTCACCGGGGCGATCAATTAACTCAATCTCAACAACGGGCACTTCATCAAAATTGAGAATTGGATAGTCATCCCATGAAATCGAGGTAGAGCCCATTTCATTCCAGTGAACCTCTTCTTTAAGTGACCAGCTGAGGGCCTGAATAATGCCGCCCTCCACTTGGTTTAAGAGTGCGTCAAAGTGAACGATTTCCCCGGCATCAACAGCCATCCATACTTTATTGACCTTAACTGCTTCAGCAACCTCAACTTCGATCACAACAGCGCAAAAAGCAGATTTATTTTTGTATCGACCAAAGCCAATGCCTAGGCCACGACCATCCTGAGCCTGAGAGAGTTCTTGACGATAGGCCTTCCAATTGGACATCTGCGCAGCTTTTTCTAAAACATCACGAGCACGCTGATCACTTTGATGTTTTAAACGAAATGCAATCGGATCCTGATTCGATAATTCTGCAAGCTCATCCATGAAAGATTCAATGGCGAATGTATTTGCATAGGCACCTAATGAACGCAGTGCAGAAACGCGGACTGGAGATTCTGGAATGAAATGATGCTTTACCTTAAGACTAGGTAAGTCGTAATAGGGTTTGATATTTCTGAGTCCCCCTCCTGCTGGCAAAAACATATCAACCGGTTTTGGCTCAGGAACTGGCTTAGCCGTAGACCAGGCGCCTAGTAAATTAATGCCCTCACCCCAACCAGGACGAGCGATATGGGTATGACTCCAGACAGTCGCATCCCAGCTCACAATCGAGCCGCTATCGTCCAAGGAGGCATCTAGCTCCACCAAACTTGCAGCGCCTACTGGACCAGCAGACATCTCATCAGAGCGCATCCACTGGACGCGTACTGGACGCTGAAGTTCTTGTGCCAAAAATGCTGCATCAAAGGCCACATCATCAGCGCCATTATGTCCATAGCAACCAGGTCCAGATACATGAATAACGCGGACTTTTGGAGCAGGCATGTTGAGTGCCAATGCTAATTGATCGCGCAACTTATGAGGGCCTTGTGTATGTGACCATACTGATAAAGAATCACCCTCTGTTGGCATTGCTAAAGCACATGAAGGACTGATTGAGGCATGAGCTATGTAAGGCCTAGAGTAGCGAGCAACATGCTTTACAGAACCTTGTTTGGGAGTTCCCTCAACAATGGGCTCGGATATCACTGATGGCAAGCCAGTCAGAAATTCTTCCATACCCTTCTCTTGTGGCAAAGCGGTTTTGACGCGCCATGTAATCAGAGTTTGTGCTTTTTCATAAGCGGCAACCAGAGCAGATTCATTTACGCTGATGAGTGCAACAAATTGACCGCTTACAAAAACTTGATCAACACCGGCTAGCGCCTTTAATTTATCTAAGTGCCAATCGTCAGTAACAGCATGGGCATGCGGTCCACGCAAGATGCGCGCATGAACCATATTCGGCAGGACTAAATCTTGTATAAATCCTTTACCACCGATTTTTTCATGGAGATCGTCTCTTGCAAAACCATCTACTGAAGACTTTTCACCCTTTAGGGAGAATGATTCACCGGTCCAAGCTTGATCGAGCTGGTAGGTCTTGTACTCAACCGATTTTTGCAAATCAAAGTAAGAGATAGACTGACCTTTAAAACTGAAGGTGCCATTTGATAGGCTAAGGTCAGATTCTTTGCAAGAGAGCGCTTTTGCAGCTGCAGCCTCAAAAAAACTTCTGAAATGTTGGCATGCAAAAGCCAATGAATGCCCACCCACCTCAATCGATTGGCTTCCTGCTGTGTACCATTCATCAGGGCATATTTGTGTATCGCCCGCTATGAAATCTAATTGCGTAGGATTTAAGCCCAGTTGTAAAGTGGCAATTTTTCTAAGGCTAGCATTAATGCCCTGCCCAATTTCCACCTTGCCGCTGAGAACTCTCAGTGTGTTATTTGCGCCAAACTGAATCCAACTACCTAATAGTGGGTTTGCCTGGAGGCTTGTAGGTAAAGCGTTTTTTGTAGTTTGGCTCATGATGTTGATAACTGATGAATGACACGATCAATAGCGCGCAAGATTCGTAAATGCGTACCGCAGCGACACAAATGTCTATTGAGACTCTCGTTAATCTGCTCTTTGTTAGGTTTAGTAGTATGTTTCAACAAGGCCGTTACTGACATCAAAATACCGTTAATACAAAAACCACATTGGGCGGCCTGCTCTTCAATAAATGCATTAAGAACAAGTTTGCCAATAGCATCTTCCTTTAGTCCAGCAGCAGTGGTAACTTTTTTATCAGCAACCGCCCAGTTAGGAACTGTGCAGGATTGCTCGGGCATACCATCAATTAATACGGTACAGGCACCACAATTACCAGCCCCACAACCAAAGCGCACCTCTTTAGCATCGCAATCATTTCTGATGGTGTACAGCAGTTTTGCATTGGGATCGAGCTCTTGAGATTGTGCTTGACCATCCAAATGAAATGAAATTATTTCTGACATGAATTCTCCAACCACCACGCAGCCAATTCTGTACCATCACCATCCCCCAAGCCTGCTGCTGAGGCATCGTTAAAGGATGACAGCGCTGCCGAGGTAACTGGTAATGCATACCCAGATGCGGCCGCCTCTTTAATCATGGTGCGTAAATCTTTGCGAATGGAATCAATATTGAAATGGGCGCCTGAGCTTGACTGCCCTGATAAGGCGGCGAGTATTGCGGGGATCCGCATTTTTAAAATCATCGGGGCACCTGATGTATCCGACAAGATATCTAAAATTCTAGCCTTATCAATCTTCATTGAGCCCACCAAAGAAAGCGCTTCTGCAAGAGACTGCCAGTAGACCAATAGCGGAAGATTAATAGCCAACTTCAAACTAGTGCCGGCACCGATATCGCCAACGTGCTCAACACGACGACACATCTTCTCTAGTAAAGGTCTGACTTTTTCAACATCACCATTGGCGCCACCAACTAAACCCAATAATTTACCATCGCGTGCTGGTGTGACTGTGCCACCTACAGGACACTCAACCATCGCACCACCCTGCGCAGCAATTTTTTTGGCCAAGGCAATCTGCGTCTCTGGTCTAACGGTACTCATCTCTATACAAATCTTGCCTGCTAATGGGCTACTAAGCACACCATTTGCTCCAGCATAGGCTGCGTTAATTGCTTCAGCATCCGTCAATATAGAAATAATGACATCTGAAGCATTAGCAAGATCAGCTGGTGTTTTGGCCAATACTACGCCTCGATCAACCAGTCCTTGAGCCTTTGCAGGGGTTCGGTTCCATACCGTTAAGGTATAGCCCAAATCTAATAAATGTTCAGCGATGGCGAAGCCCATCCGGCCTGTTCCGAGAATGCCCAGCTTCATACTATCTCCTGTTGTTCGAATGCGTGACGCACTCTTTTTTGTAATTTTTAAAAAAGTAATACTATCTAGAAAAAAGTATTTAACCATAAAGGCTGTATTGAGGAGACATATGCTAGAAAATAATTCCACAGTCCGAACAGAGCTCAGAGCAGGCATGAATATTGATTGGGATGTTCCCATCAAGATGGATGATGGACTCGTTCTTCGCGCCGATGTCTTCCGCCCTGAAAAACCAGGTAAATATCCGGTGATATTGAGTTATGGCCCTTATGCGAAAGGTCTGGCATTTCAGGAAGGCTACCCAAGCGCTTGGCAAAAAATGATTGCGGACCACCCTCATGTCCACCATGGATCTAGCAACTTGTTCCAGAACTGGGAAGTAGTTGATCCTGAAAAATGGGTTCCAGAGGGCTATATTTGTGTTCGCGTTGATTCGCGAGGTTGCGGTAGCTCTCCCGGCTTTATTGATCACTTCTCCCCTAGAGAAACGGATGATTTCTACCAGTGCATTGAGTGGTCAGGGGTCCAGCCTTGGTCAAGCGGCAAAGTGGGTCTGTCTGGTGTCTCTTATTTTGGTATTAACCAATGGCAAGTGGCGAGCAGAAATCCTCCCCACCTTGCTGCAATGTGTATCTGGGAAGGTGCTGCAGACTGGTATCGAGATATGACCCACCACGGCGGTATTCTATCGACCTTTTGGGCTAACTGGTACGACATGCAAGTCAAAACCGTCCAACATGGATTGGGAGAGCGTGGCCCTAAAAGCCCTGCCACTGGTGCATTGATCTGTGGTGGTGAAACATTCTCAGAGTCTGAATTAGCAAAAAACCGTTGTCAATTTGGTGATGACATCCTTTCGCATCCTTTGGATGATGAATACCACCGTGCCCGTTCTGCCGTCTGGGACAAGATTACCGTGCCTTTTCTCTCTGCGGGCAATTGGGGTGGACAAGGCCTACATCTGCGCGGTAATTCAGAAAGCTTTATCAGGGCAGCCTCAAAGAATAAATGGCTGGAAATGCATGGTCTAGAGCATTGGACACACTATTACACCGATTACGGGGTAGCGCTACAAAAGCGATTTTTTGCCCACTTTTTAAAAGGTGAAGACAACGGCTGGGATAAAGAAAAACCAGTTCGCCTGCAAATTCGGCACCCCAAGGGTTTTGTTGAGCGCCAGGAGAGCTCTTGGCCCATTGAGAGAACCATTTGGCAAAAAATGTACCTGCAAGAGAATGGCCAACTCAAAGAGGCCAATCTCAGTAAAACAGGTTCATCTATTGCCTTTGCAGCCCAAGGGGATGGCCTTAGCTTCCTATCAGAGCCACTCCAGCAAGAAACTGAAATCACTGGGCCATTGGCACTCAAACTACTAGTCTCCTCGGATACCCCTGATGCTGACTTATTTGCCGTACTCAGAGCATTTACACCGGATTTAAGGGAGATTACCTTTGCCGGCGCTATTGATCCACACACTCCAATTGCGCAAGGATGGTTACGCGCCTCCCACCGGGAGCTTGATGAGGCCCTCAGCAAACCCTATCGCCCCTATCACAAGCACCAAACACGTCAAATGCTGAAACCAGGTGAAAAAGTCGAGTTAGATATTGAGCTTTGGCCCACTTCAATTGTCTTACCAGCTGGCTACCGCCTAGGGCTATCCATCCGCGGTAAGGACTATATTTTCGCGGAAAAAACAGGCTTAAAGTTGTCGAACTTTAAGAATGAGTTACTGGGATGCGGGCCATTTTTACACAATGAGCCAAGAGATAGGACCCCATCTATATATAGTGGAAACACTACTATTCATTTCGATCCCAATCAACCAAGCTACCTAGTATTACCAGTTATTCCTCGGAAATAGTGTAATCTTTGCCGTATAACAAAAGCAGTATCAAATAAAAATATCAATTAGGAGACAAAATGACAATCAATCGTCGCGATTTTTTGGTGGGGTCTGGTGCTGCAAGTCTTGGCCTAGCTGTCCCAACATTAGTGAATGCTCAAAAATCTAATGAGCCAATTAGAATTGGTCTACTGACAGTAAAGACTGGCCCCCTTGCCTCCGGCGGTATTGATATGGAGCGCGGCATCATGATGTATCTCAATGAGCGCAACAATATGATGGCTGGGCGCAAAATTGAATTGATTGTTGCTGACACTGGTGGTGTTCCAGCCAATACCAAAACCAAGGTTCAAGAACTAGTAGAGCGCGATAAGGTTCAAGTTCTCATGGGTCCTTTGGCTGCTTTTGAAGCACTTGCTATCGACGATTACATTAAGACTCAAAAGATTCCAACCCTGTCAGTTGCTGCAGCTGAAGATATGACACAGCGCAAACCAAATCCTTGGTTTGTGCGCGCTACATCCTCCTCAGCACAATGCTCCCACGTCATGGCTGACTACTGCGCCAAGATTATGAAATTCAAGCGCATGGTGATGATTGCAGATGACATTGCTTATGGCCATGAAATGAATGCTGGCTTTCAAAGGGTATTTGAGGAAAACGGTGGCGTGATTGTTCAAAAGTTGTTCCCACCTCTCACAGCACCAGATTACGGTAGCTTTTTAGCCCAACTCAAAACAAACGTTGATGGCATCTTTTTAGGCTTTGCTGGCTCAAACGGATTCCGCTTTGTGCGTCAATTTAACGAGTACGGTTTGCGCGGCAAAATGGCC
>CAIMXN010000223.1 GCA_903845455.1 uncultured beta proteobacterium
CCACGATGACTGCAAGTAGTCCTCTAAAAGGTCAACACACTACAGAGGTACTGCGTGAAATTGGATACAGTGATAAAGAGATTGAAGTATTTTCAAATAGTCACGTGATTGAATAAGAAAGTAAATATGGCAAGAATCATTACTCAAAAAAATGGTGCTGTAGGCATCATCACCATTTCTAATCCTGAAAAAATGAATGCGATGACCTTAGAGATGTGGTCGGCTATTCCTAAGGCCATGCAAGACTTTGATGGGGATACAGAGGTACGCGTGATTGTGGTTGCCGGTGCTGGTGAAAAAGCATTTATCTCAGGGGCAGATATTTCACAATTTGATCAGCTGCGGAGTACGGCAGATACACAAGAGCAGTACAACCTCGCAGTCACTGCAGCGTATCAAGCGCCAATTTTATGTAGTAAGCCAGTGATCGCCAGCATTCGTGGTTATTGCTTTGGTGGGGGCTTGGGTTTCTCTGCCTCTTGCGATATTCGCATGTGCTCTGAAGATGCGCAATTTAGAATGCCTGCTGCTAGGTTGGGATTGGGTTATAGCCCAGAAGGTATTCGCCGTTTCATGAGTATTTTGGGGCCAGCAAATACCGCTGACATTTTTTTTAGTGCCCGCCGCTTTAGTGCCAGCGATGCATTACAAATGGGCTTTGTTTCAAAAGTGTATCCTGCTGCCGATCTTGAAAAGCTGAGCATGGCATATGCCGAACTGATTTCTGAGAATGCACCTCTGACAGTAGCCGCTAGTAAGTTCGCCATTAAACAGGCTTTGACTGACCCCGCACTGCGGGATTTAGAGCAAGCTACAAAAATGGTCAAAGCGTGTTTTGCAAGCGCAGATTACAAAGAAGGTCGTCAGGCTTTTGCAGAAAAACGCTCACCTCACTTTGTAGGTAAGTAATGAAGTTATTAGGCAGAACCTTGAGCGGTATTTTTATTTGGGCGCTTATCTTTAGCGGCACTGTAGCTAATGCGCAAACGCATTATCCAGATCGACCGATTAAATTAATTGTGGGATATCCGCCAGGTGGGGCAGCTGACTTTGTTGCCCGCATTACCGCGGAACAGATCTCCCATGAATTAGGTGTTGCGGTCACGGTTGAAAATCGACCTGGCGCTGGCGGCGCGATTGCCGCCGATTTAGTTGCCAAGGCTGCTCCTGATGGTTATACGATTTCTTTATATGGTCCCCATGCCCAGATAAAAGCACTTTACCCAAAAATGGCGCTTGATCCAGAAGGTGATTTTGTACCGGTGACCAATATTGCCACCGGCTCCATGATTATTTGCACAAATCTGAATGCGCCTTATAAAAATCTGCGCGAGTTAATTGCTTATAGCAAAGCAAATCCGGGTGCAGTGTTTAATGCTTCTTCTGGCAATGGTTCTACCCCTCATTTAGCCGCTGCTTTATTTGAATCTATTGCCAATGTGAAGTTCTCCACCATTCAATTTAAGGGCGGAGGCCCAGCTGCAGTGTCAACCATTGCTGGTGATACCCAGTTGATGTTTGCAACACCGCCAACGGTCATGAGTTTTATTAAAAATGGGGACCTGAAGGCGATTGCCTTAACTTCTGCAAAACCTTCTGCGGCGATTCCAGGAGTTGCCGGTGCTGAAGAAAGCGGTTTGCTTGGCTATAACTCAACTTTTTCCTATGGCCTTTATTTTCCAGCGGCTACGCCCAGCTTTATTACCAACAAGATGTTTGTCGCGGCAACTAAGGGGATGGCTCAGCCAGGGGTAAAACAGCGTTTGGCTGCCCAAGGGATGGATGTCACTACTTCTAAATCACCAGCCCAATTTAAAGCGAATTTACGGGCTGAGGCGCCAGCTTTAGCGGAAACCGTCAGAATCTCAGGCGCTAAGTTGGAATAGCGTTTTGGACGCTGACCCTCTGTATTGACGGTGTTCATCATCATTTCATCTAGATCCCGTATAGTTTGACCATGAGCATTTCAGTCCCCATTTCTTCAGCAGAGGCCCCAGTCGCCGTTTGGTCGCAGACTGATGCCAGTAATGCCAAAATTTCCCTTAGAGGCATTGTGAATGTCTATTCTTTAGGCGGGGTTTGGACAGATATTCGCAATGCTCAAGATGCCTGGTTGAAGCAGGGTACCCAAGGTGCACAGGGTAGTAATCAGATGCAATCACTGGTGTTTGATACCGCACAGGTTTCTTCTTTAGATGGTGCTGGGATCGCATTTTTGATTGGTGTAGAACAAGCCCAGCAACAAGCGGGTGGCAAGTTTGCATTAGTGGGTCTGGATTCTCGCTACGAACCCATCTTGCATGAATTCGATCCTATCAGTCATTTATTTCCCGCTCCAGTAGTCAAACCCAAAAGAAGTTTTGTGATTAGCACGGGAATGGCTGCGCAAAATTTCTTGGATGATGCGCGTGGCCTGATTACTTTTACTGG
>CAIMXN010000224.1 GCA_903845455.1 uncultured beta proteobacterium
ATCCCAGTGATCCCAAAATTTTCCAGTAAAAGGGCGCTCTGTGGCCGCCTCTCGAGTGACACGATATTCAATATCAGTTAAGGCTTGTTTGTATTCTTGATCTGTTTTCTTCATGTGATAAATAATATTCTGGTTGAGAACTCTAGGATGAGCAACTGACTGAAATAGACGGCAAATGATCTGCGGGAGGCTTTGAGTAACCCTCGTTTTCTGGCTGTTCATCAAAAGGCTTACTCAGAATATTCAATAGCTTTAGCACTTCAGAAAAATCATCCTGCTGGGCAAGCTCTATTGCCTGTTGTGCTAAATGATTTCTGAGAACGTACTTTGGATTTACTTTGTTCATTAGCATTCTACGAGTCTGATCGTCTAGGGACTCACTTGCTAGTCTAGCTAAATAATCCTGCAACCATACATCAATGCCTTCTCGATCAATGAAATGATCGCGCAAGGAAATATCAGTGACTAAGGTGCTTTTATCGATATTTCCCAAGCTTCTAAAGAGGGTGGTGTAATCCACGCGTGAATCATGCATGAGTTGCAGTAAACGTTCAATTAATCCGATATCCGCCTCTTCTGAGGTATATAAACCCAACTTATCTCGGAAGCCTTTTTGCCATGCTGTTGCATAAGTTAGGGGGAATTCTTCAAGAGCACTTTTTAAAAGTGTCTGCGCCTCTTCTCCAGAATAGCTAAGTTCAATCAGGGGTAGCATTGCGCTTGCGAGACAGGCCATATTCCAATGCATGATTTGCGGTTGGCGATGATATGCATAACGCCCAGCATGATCGCTATGGTTGCAAATGTAATCGAACTCAAATTGATCCAGAAAGCCAAAAGGTCCGTAATCAATAGTGATTCCCAGTGCGCTGATATTGTCACTATTGAGAACCCCATGACAAAAACCAACTGCTTGCCATTGAGCAACGAGCTGTGCATTTCTGTTGGAGATACGTTTAAATAACTCGAGATAAGGTTCGCTAGTATTTAGACAGTCTGGATAGTGCTGGGCAATGAGATAGTCTGCCAGCTCTTTTAAGCGATCGGTGTTTTGTAATGAGGCAAAGTGTTCGAAGTGCCCCACGCGGATAAAGCTGGGCGCAAGCCTGGCACAGACAGCAGCCGTCTCCATGGTTTCTCGCATCACAGGCAATTTTGATCCAACTACAGCTAAGGCTCTGCTGGTTGGAATACCTAAAGCATGCATGGCTTCGCTGCAGAGAAATTCGCGTATGGAGGAGCGCAGTACTGCGCGACCATCACCCATGCGTGAATACTCGGTTTTGCCAGCACCTTTGAGCTGTAATTCCTGACCTTTAATATCGCCGAGCAAAATAGCTCTGCCATCTCCAAGTTGTCCAGCCCATACTCCAAATTGATGACCGCTATAAGCACTGGCTAGAGGAGTCGTAAATTGGTAGGAGGCTATTTCTAGAGAATTTCCGGCGAGGAGCTCAAGCCACTTTGCATCAAAAGGTAAATTATTATTTGCAAGCGGAAGACCTATTAACTCTGCGCAAGATTTAGAAAATGCCACCCAATAAGGGTTCGGAATTGGGGTGGGTGAGGTATAGCGAACAGCGTCGTCGCCTTGCAGTGGGAATGCCATAGTGAAGCTATTCTAGGGGGAATTCCCAATCTCCGCCGAAGCATCTAAAATAGTTAGATGGAAAATAAAGTACAAATTAACCCAGCGACCCAATTAAGTAATTTAGGAGAAGAATTAAACGTCCCATTTTTGAAGTTATTGGGCGTCCGCTTTCTAAGTGCTGAAATGGGCAAGGGCGAGATTTTGTTGGCATTAAAGCCTGAACATACCAATACTTGGGAAGTGGCTCATGGTGGAGTCTTATTGACTCTGATGGATGTGGCGATGGCGGTAGCAGCACGCTCTGCAGATCCTGGGGATCGTAGTGTCGTCACCATTGAGCTCAAAAATAATTTTATGCAAGCTGCTACGGGTATCTTGCGTGTTAAAGCGGATACCGTACGCCACACTGCCACAATGGCATTTTGCGAAGCAAAGCTCTATAACGATCAGGGCGAAGTCTGCTGTATGTCTACCGGCACATTTAAGTATCTCAGGCGCTTGGCGACACGCAATGCCAAAGGTGAGCGGATCGTTAACGACGACCTACGCGAACAATAAAACTTGCTTCTCAAACAGCGAGGTTAGAACCTGGTGCGCAGGTAAGTTCGCCAGTAACAACGTCATGCCCAATCGTGCCGTTGGCATCAAAACGACGTTCGACCATTTCAAAAGTTCCGTCCTTACGAACCCGCAAAACGGTACTGGAGCGTGTTCCATATGCGGCTGTTTTGATGAATGCAGGCGAGAGTGCTTTTTCCCAGTCTTTACTGACCCCGGTGTTAGGTAATTCGTGATCGCTAGCTTCATGAGTGTCGGCCAACACCCTTAAGTAGTGATCAGCATTTTTTAATTGTCCGTTATCCATAGCCAAAGTTTGAGCAAATGCTGCTATTCGATGGTTTACTTTTGGCCAAGGCGTATCTAGCATAGCGTTGGATAAGCCATACACTCCAGGATTTAAAGCCTGCTCAGGAAATACTTTTCGAGGGCGAATGTTTTGACCCATCATTAATCGATTGCTCACCCAATGCATTTGGGCATTTTCTGGATCACTCAGATCAGCCATCAATAAATTGAAACCGTTGTATTGCGAAAAGCGTTTTGCATTCGCTTTAATAAATTCATTGGGGCGCTCTTTACTTGTGAGATACATCGAGGATAGTTCGCCACGTGTTCTCGCATCCGGTTTTTTCTCGCTTGGGGCTCGCACATTGGTGAGTGCTGCAAAACGCCCTGTTTTTGAAAATCCTAACCAAGTACCTGGATTGCCTAAGACATCCGCTTTATCTTTTCCTGCCAAGACATGCGTGTGGTCGTCCCACCAACCCATTTGTTCTGTGTCGCGCTCATAGAATTCATCGCGATTAGCAGCCACTACTAATGGGTAGTCTGGGTGTGATTTCCAGGCGAATAAGATCAGGCACATATGGGTTGGGGATCTATATCTCGATCAATTGATAGGGTAGTAAGCTCATTTTTAACACAGGTCCATCTACACTACCTAGATGAATTTCACCATGCTCAAGCATTTCCAGCTTGCATTCAATCTGCAAGCTGATGCTACGGGGCTCTTTGGGATCAATCGCAGAAAGAACTACCATTCCAGCCGGCTGCGAAGCATTATCGGAATGGTATAGCTCTATGCCAGGCGAATAACTTAGCGAACTCAATGCATCCATACTCAGTGTTGCTAATTGCAAACGCCGTTTAATGACCCCGCGGTATTGACTGCGCGCAACGATTTCTTGGCCTGGGTAACAACCTTTTTTAAAATCGACTCCAGCGACAGATTCGAAGTTGATCATTTGCGGTACAAACTGCTCTTGAGTAGTTAGAACGATTCTGGGGATGGCGCTTAATACCTCCAGAAAGTTCCACTGCTTTAATGCCGCTGAGTCGACTAAGTCTTCAGACTGATTGGGACTGGCTATTAATACCCGAACGATGGCTTGATCCTCATATAGAACATTGGGCATTCGGAGAATAAGCGAATCTGAACCAAGGGAATCCAAGCTAAGTCCAGTCCCATAGAAACCAGAGATTTGCCAAGTATCAGATACATCACTTACTTTTACTTTGGAACGCAAGACGAACATAGCAAGGCGCTTCGCTGTGCTCGCAGCGATATCTTTTGAGATAAAAAGTGCGTAGCGATCATCCCCTTGATTGTTTTGAGGAAATAGTGCCAGCCATGCGCTGGCCAGTAAACGCCCTTTAGGACTGCAGTAGCCGACTAAACGAACCGCCGCTGGGCCCTCAGCAATATCACCCGGTTTTGATCGATTTAAGCCTAAGACCGAATTTGTGAGCTGATTTTGCAGAAAACTCGCTGCATCAGCGCCTTCAACAAATATCAGACCCCAATCAGATAGGTGTGTTTGTCTAAAAGAGGGCTTTATTGCTTCGATTGGGGTATTTTTTGGAGAAATAGTCATCACGCTTTTATCATAGCCTGATGAGCAGAAAATTTCACGGCAGAGCGCTTTTCACCACAATACGAAAGTCAGGTTTTGCAGGCTGGCCATTTAAAAAACTGATCCTTGGGATATTGCTATGTCTTGGGGTAGTCTATGGCGCTATTTTTCTATTACCCGTGGTGCCAGCCCAATCAAATACGCCAGAAGGTCTTAGTTACCAGATCAAAATCAAGCCACAGTCTGGTCTTGCTGCGATTGCAGATCAATTATCCGAGCAAGGTTTAAAGGTCACGCCAATACTTTTTAAGTTTGGCGCTGGCTCACTTTTTGTTCCTGGAAAACTCAAGCCTGGTACTTATTTACTCCCCTTGCGCGGTAGTTTAGGCAAAGTGCTCTTGCAGATGGCGCGGGGTGATCGGGTTAGAGAAAGTATAGCGATCATTCCGGGGATGACGATTTGGCAACTGAGAACCTTAATTGATTCTCATCCTGCTTTGATTCACCAGACCAAAGGCATGAGCTCAAAAGAACTTCTGCAGAACCTCAATTTGAGCTATCCAGGAGATGAAGGACTTTTCTATCCTGATACTTATGTATTTGATCCCGATGAACCTGATATCAATATTTATCGCCGATCTTCTCAAGCAATGCAAAAGCAATTAGCGCTTGCTTGGGAGAAAAAAGTTCTGCCATCTCCTTTAAAAACGTCTTATGAACTTCTTATTCTGGCTTCAATAGTTGAAAAAGAGACTGGCAGGCCTAGTGATCGTAATTTGGTGGCGGCTGTATTTAGTAACCGCCTCTACAAAGGGATGCTGTTACAAACTGATCCTACGGTCATCTATGGAATTGGCAGTAAATTCAATGGCAATCTACGGAAAACAGACCTTCGTAAAGACAGTCCCTACAATACCTATATGCGTAAAGGTCTACCCCCAACCCCGATAGCTATGCCAAGTAAAGAGGCCTTACAAGCAGCAGCACATCCAGCGCAAAGTGATGCTCTATATTTTGTTGCCAAGGGCGATGGCACTAGCCATTTCTCAAAATCTTTAAATGCACATGAGGCTGCTGTTGATCGCTATCAGCGTAGACCCGCCAAGAATTCTGTAAACCCCTAAGCTACTCATACCACTACCAACTATGAACCTCCAGTACCCGGGATATTTTCTTAGCTTTGAAGGCATCGATGGTGCTGGAAAAAGTACCCATATTGAATCATTCGGACAAGCCTTAAAGCAGCGGTATCCTGAGCGCGAGGTAATTATGACCCGTGAACCAGGCGGCACACTTCTGGGTGAGCATTTAAGAAATCTTTTACTCGATGCGCCGATGAATTTAGAAACAGAGGCCTTGCTGATGTTTGCAGCAAGGCGTGAACACATTGCCCAAATTATTGAACCAGCACTGCAGGCTGGGAAGATAGTCATCTCAGATCGCTTTACAGATGCCAGCTTTGCCTATCAAGGCGGTGGACGAGGCTTAAGCTTGGAAAAACTACATGCATTAGAGCAATGGGTGCAAGGCCGAGCTGATGGCGCATTACTCCAGCCTAACTTAACTATCTTGTTTGATTTGCCTGGTTCTATTGCACAAGGACGGCGCTCTCAAGTACGAGCCCCCGATAAGTTTGAGCAAATGGATTTAGATTTTTTTGAGCGTGTGCGTCAAGAATACTTGCGCAGAGCTAAAATCGATCCAAAGCGTTTTCATATAGTCGACGCTACACAAACGCGGGAAGCCATTTGGGAGGTACTTAAATTGCTTTCCCTTGACATCTAAATGACCCAAAGCATGCTTTCAGATTCTGGCCAATCGAAGATTGCCCCTTGGCTTGCACCACTTTGGGAGAGTCTTGATCTCAAAACATTTCCTAACGCTATCCTCTTACATGGACAGTCTGGTATTGGTAAGTTTGAATTTTCTATTCAACTAGCCAAAGCTTTGCTCTGCGAGAGTTCAGCTGGAGCCCAATCAAAACCTTGTGATCATTGTGAAGCCTGCCACTGGTTTGATTCTGGCAATCATCCTGATTTCATTGCTCTTGTTCCAGAAACCCATCGCAAGCTTTTGCCTCTGGGTGTTTTTGATGGTGAAGGTGATGCGCCTAAGAAAGGCAGAGCATCACAAGACGATGCCGATGGAGAGCCCAGCGAAAAGAAGGAAAAGAAAAATATTACGATTGAGGAAACGCGCAGCGCGATTGAGGGTCTCTCAATTGGCACCCATCGTGGCGGTAATCGCGTGATCTTGATTTACCCTTTAGAAATGTTACGTTCAGACTCCGCAAATACCTTATTAAAGTCTTTAGAAGAACCTCCTGAAAGTACTATCTTCATTTTGCTGGCTGACCGCCTTGATCGTGTCTTGCCCACCATTCGCTCGCGTTGTCGTTTACTAAGCGCCCCAAGACCGGATA
>CAIMXN010000225.1 GCA_903845455.1 uncultured beta proteobacterium
GCCTCTTGTAATATCCGAACAATCTGTTCATCTGAAAACCGTGCTCTCTTCATACCTGCTCCTTAGGTTGAAGGAGCCATTATCTCTAAAAGCGTTTGGTCTGAAAATCCCAGGACAGGTCAAACCCAGTAAGCCCGCTAAACCCCATCAAGCACCCGATAATGCAGATGATTTACTATAGGGCCAGGTTTTACATCCAAAAACTGGGCTTTTGCCCAGGACAAATATCATGAAATGGTTCGCCTATCTTGTTTTGACCCTCACCCTGTTTTTGATGGCTTGCGGCAATATGGTTACAAAAACCTTCACTTTTTGATACTGTCAATTCAATGATATGGGCATCACCATTGACTTTCTTGGCTTGAAAGAGGGAATTTGAAGGTATTGATAAAAAATCGGGATAATGGGCAGGTTTTCTATAGTCAGTCCACCAATATAAATTAGGGCTTTACCAATATGAAGCGATTTTCTCTGTGCTTTTTTCTCATGGTTTTGTATTGTGGCAACACGTTTGCCTTTGAAGCACAAACGATGTTAATTAATACTACGGTGCAAAATGAGGATGTGAAAGCTGCCCTCACTCAAGGCTTAACTCCTGACTTTGATAAAACCTTTCCTTCTTCGCAATACGGTGTGTATGTCCTGGTGGATAAAGCCAAAGAAAAAATCACTGGTAAAGATATGGTGTATATGTTGCTCGGGCTATGCAAAGTAAAAGCTGATGGTTCCTACGGTTTGCCATTAGTCACCATCTCCACAAATCTGCCCTTTGTCGTAACGAGCACTGAAAAAGCTGACCTCGTTAAACGCTTAACGATTGATGCTAATCAATTTTCACAAATTATGATAGCCAATGCTGTCAAAGTGAAATCGATTCAGTAATCTAGGAATACTGTTTTATCTAATTGAGAATGGTTTCGTTTTGCAAAAAGGATAATTTTATTTTTATCCTCTTTTTTGTAATTGCAATAGTTCCCCAATAGCAGAAGAAAGTCGGCGATCTAGCGTGGTTTGGTAGCGCATCAGGAGATCAGCTTCTAGATTAGACAATTGAGCTGAGCGCTGCATTAATTCTTTAACCTGCCCATACTGCTCAAAAGCTATTTTTGCCTGTTGGGCATTTTCGTATAAAGCTTTAAACACCCAAAGTCTGGTCAGTACATCATCTAGGCAAAGGCCTATTTGTGGACGCTCTGGCAAGTGCTTCCCTGGACTAGTTGGGACTAAAAAGTCGATTTCTTGTTCAAGTGCTTGTTCATCTAATAGATCAAGCTTAGGATCCGCAATTTGACCATCCCCTAACTGAGTTATTAAAAACTGATTGGTATGACACAATAAATAATGATGGTATTGCGGTGCATTTTTAATCACATAAGATAAAAAGATTAATGTTCGATGCAGTGCATTTAAAAAATGATTGTCTTCATCCTCTTCTATAGGGTAGTAAGTTAAAAACCATTGCTCTAGGGAAGGCATTTTTCGCAGTAAACCTCCAATATTTGTTGGCGCGCGCAAGATATTTCCTACCTCTAGCGCAATAGCCTCTATTTGCTCAAAGCTTAACTGGCATGGATATAACCACTCACCCGAATGTACTTTCTCTAAAAGCATGCTCTTGGCAAGTTCTTTTAAATGGGGCATTTGTTCGATAACCAAATTAGGTGAGGCATCTAACTTCGATAGCGCTAAAGCAAGTTTCGCTTGCTCAACTTCATACAATCTAGACAATTTAGAGCGGCACATCGCAATGCGTTCGATTTGCAATTTTTCTAAGGGCGACTGTGGTTGGTAGTATTGAGTTAACTGGTCAACATACGAGGCGAACTGCGTACGCTCGTTCTCATCAATAAGGGTTACTGCAGTAATTCCATGCTTAGTAGAATTCCGCGCTGAAGATCTTTTACTACTTGAAGTGGCATCGATAACGCCCTTTGGTATTTTGACCATCCCTTAAGCGCCCCACCTAATCTTTAGATGTTGATAAAGTTAGCTAACATTTCACCTAACTATTTTATGCCCCGACTTAAGTGGACGCGGGTATTTATATTGACTTGATCTAGTAATAATTGATGCGAATAAATCCTTAGATAGAGGATCTGCTTGGTCTCCAGCGCACTCCAGCCCCACTTTCAGGTGTGCCAATGAATTCAACACCCACTGTTTCAAATGCTTTTTGAACTGATTCGAATGTTTTGATATTTCCAGAGGGGACCCCATTTGAGGACTCTAGTCGCATCAATGCTGAAATGCCAACCCCCGACGCAATAGATAACTGTTCTCGCGACCAATCTAACAGTGCTCTAGCGGCACGAATTTGGGCACTTGTAATCAAACTATTTATATCCTATAATGAATTAAATTAGTTCTTTTAAGAATTAATTTA
>CAIMXN010000226.1 GCA_903845455.1 uncultured beta proteobacterium
CGTAGTTTTGGATTGGCGCTCGAACACCGTGACGTTCTCACGCCCAAACAGGTTACGAAGGATATTGGTCTCATATGGCGGTACGTGCACATGGATGGTCGTGAATGCATCCCTGCGCACTACCGCCTCCACCTCTTTAATTTGGAAGTCGCTATGAATGAGTTCTTTGTGATTCATATCAGCCCTCCTTATTGAATCGCCAATACCGCATGGGCATTAGCTCGTGAGATGGATAAAGCACAACGTAAGTTCACCATGGCGTACATCGCCAAGGTGTCGTGCGGACGAATGGGGGCAACGATGTCTAAATCATCATCACGCAGCTTCATAAAGCGAGTGTTGAGGAAATAGCAGCGCTTACTCCATTCCACCGTGCGATTGGCCATGGCATCAAGCTCATCAAATTGCGGATCCCAGATGATTTCCACCCCCTTGAAGGCAAGACCAGTGTTTACGCCTGCGCCTACGCCTGCATCGATGTACTTGGTCTCACCAGATCCAGCGATATGAGTCACTGTGACCTGCTTACGATAGGTATCAATGAACTTGCCACCCGCGATGATGAAATCTGGGCTACCGCCATTTTTAATACATTGACGCCATGCTGTCTCCATCTCACCCACTAAGCTACCTGGCGCTGTTGAGACGATATCTTTAACGGCGTAGTTACGCCAGTAGCTTGCTTTAGCTCGATCAATACCACCTACCGTGCCGGCATCTGGGGCAAGACTTACTAAGCTATCTAAACCTACCAAAGCATCGGCACCGTGCGAGCCGTCGCGGTGCAACTCCAGGTCTAACTTATTCAGAAAGCCTTCTCTAAGAACTTCTAGCTGCTCATCTAAGAGATTAATCAGTTGTACGCGCTCGTTGTATTCCAATTGAAAGCCTCGCGCCCCACCCTCACGCACCTTGATGCCATTGCTAAATAGACGGTCATAGTCGATATAAAGACCATCTACCGCCCTTCGCCATGGGAAGGAGGCCTGCTCAGTCGTATTGCGTTTATTGAACTTAACCGTCTCCTCGCCAAAGGCCCAGCTAAAGTTACTGCCATGCTCCTTACGGATGTTCTCAACGACGTTCTGCTTTGCACCTAATAGGCTTTTGCGCCCTTCCATGAGTTTTTTAAGGAAGGGTCTCTCTACAGCGATTTGATCGACTGGTAAATTACGCAAGTACTCATCTAAGGAAACCTTAGCTAACTCTTGCAAGTCTGTATTTGAAATTGGCATATGCCACCCCTATCAATGTATTTATCTATTCGTGAATTAATTGGCTTCATTCCAATTGATAGAGCGTGAACCTATCCATTGCTACGCTGCTAGTCGCGACTCTAGCTTTAACGCGGTGGCTTGAAGCGCTGATATCAATTATTGGGGTGGGACATATGGGTTTGGGATATTTGTGGGGTTTTTGTTGGTATTTCTCAATCTAGTTGCATAGCTAATTAATTTAGGTTACACTAACCCCATGTTTGAACAATGCCTCTATTTCAATACCACCAGCCTAGCTCGTCAGCTAGAGCGGGAATGGACAAGTGCATTTAAACCATTTGGTCTAACGCCATCCCAGGCTTTTATGCTGAGAGTGGTTTTAGATAAAGCCCCGCTACTCCAAAGCGAGTTAGCCAAGGAGATGAATATCAGCCGTCCTACCGCTACTAGGGGCCTAGACGGCCTAGAGAGATTGGGCTTAATTAAACGTGCTGCGTCCGCTAGAGATGGTCGCGAACAAGAGATTCACCCCACGCCCAATTCAATAAAGATCAAGGCGGATCTCAATGCCGCTAGTGCAGCAGTAGGTAAACGCCTTAAAAAATCACTTGGAACCAGTCATTTTGAAGAAGCTGTAGATCAAATTAGAGGCATTAGCTCAGCCCTGAAATGAGCTCTTTTTTATTTCCCTAATAGTTGCATGGCTAACTTGTTGTTATCTACAGTCAAATGGAGAATCAAATGAACATCGAACTAGGTAATACCACCCTTCATGTAACTTTGAGCAATAAAGTGAGTTTTTCACATGCGAAAAATATACGTCTTGAATGCATACATGGAAATATCTGGCTTACCTTCAATGACTTACGGGGCGACTTTTTACTTGCCAAAGGGGAGCAACTCCTCATTCCAAGCAACGGTATAGCCCTGATTCAAGGATTACCAGCTGCAACAGTGAAATTTACCAGCCCTCAAATAGCCCCAAGCTATCTAGCAAGGCTATTGAGCTCGATTCGCAATCATTTTTTAATCACAGTAAGCCCATAACCAAGGAGAACACCATGCCCATCTTGAACGTAAAAGTGAGCGGACAAAAGAATGTTGCTACAACCAAAGCAATACATGAACTACTGCTAGATCTCACCCACCGCATTCTGGGTAAGAAGAAGGAAGTAACCGCAATTGCAATTGACTATGTAGATTCTGAATGCTGGATGGTTGGCGGCAATCTATTAAGCGAACAAGGTAAGAATAGCTTTTACTTTGATATTAAGGTTACCGATGAGACCAACACTAAGGATGAAAAGGCTCGGTACATAAATGAGGCTTTTGATGGGTTTGAGCGAATCTTAGGCAATCTGCATGAAGAGAGTTATATCTACGTGCAGGATGTTAGAGCTGCCACATACGGTTATGGGGGAAAGACCCAGGAATATCGATACCACCGGTAGGCAATAACTAAGTCGCACTAGTCTTTATGCCCAATGTGTCTTTGCGCCACCTTGGGCATAAATAAGCGTTTCTTTGCCTGTGGCCGTCAAGGGTTCGCAAGCCACCCCTTTGGGGCGCCCTTGACAGAAGGTCTTCTGTGCCAAATTCTAAAGATTGATTGGCTTGTGCATTGTCTTTGTCACTCCAAACTTGGTGACAGCAAGACTTAGCTGGCGCACATATACAGGATCGTAGTTCTTGTATTTCCTCTCTACGATTTTCTTGAATACCTCTTCCGATAATGGGCATTTAATTCCCAATAAAACTTCTCTTAATACGAGCTTTTCACTAAATGGCTCGAAATACTTATTAGCATCTTTAATCGCAATTTTCAGCGGGGTCATTATTCGTCGCTCACGCTCATACCGCCACTCGCTAAATTTAACCGTAAGTAAATTTATAAGGTCTTTCTTAGTTAGATTTGTTTGACCGTCAAGCTTAAATCGATCTTTTCTGTATCTAACCTTTAGCAACTGATCATCAGGCACTTCAAAGCCCAGACATACTCCAGCATGCTGGTCTGCGTAATGGGACCATAACAATGGCGATCTATAGTCTTCCGAAAACGAAATCATTCCATATTCATCGGAAATTTTCTTATGTTGTTCTTTATGGAATGCCCTCATTGCGGGGTCTCTTAAATTAAATCCAGACAATTCGAATGGGTCATTTAATTCGGTAAAAATTGACAGCTTTAGGCGCATATCACGAATCGCTACCTTCGCCCACTTAGCGGATGTGAATTTATAGACCATCATTACTTGGTTACTCTGCCATTGAGAAACGATTGGCCGTTGTTTTGCAACGCTCTTCAATCAATGAAACAATTTGGGCAAGAATTGGATGGTCCCAGCCCCTAGCCTCAAACTGAGCTTGCAATCCTTTTGCCAAATTAGGCAACTGACCAGCGATCTCTAGCACCCTTCTTTTTAGTTGAGGCGCACCTAACTGGGCTGCTTCAGCCATCTGCACCCAATGACGCGCATGCAATTCATCAAAGCGGTATTTACTGCCAATCTTCATTGCCATGCTATCGCTAAGGTCTGGATAGACCGCCGTTGATAACACATCATAAAGTGGCGCTAATTGAATTCCGCTTTGACTGTAGAGCAATGAAAAGTTCTTTGCGTGAGCATCGTTGTTACCCACCAAGCAATTAAAGATAATGTAATCCAGCAGTCTCAAAAGATTAGGCGCGCTTGGGGTGGTTACTTTGCGCACCAATGCAAATCCATCAGCAATAGTTGGCCCACCCTCATTCTGGTATTTGAACTCAGGCGCAACACCTAGGGCCTGACAGAAGTCCTCTTGATGCAATCGTCTTAACTGCCCATCATCAAGAAAGCGGTCATAGCGCTCTACTAGTAAATATGTTTTATCTTTTGTTCGACCAATCTTAGCAGTGGCGGCATCTAGCTTTAACTCTCTGGCTAGAGCAAG
>CAIMXN010000227.1 GCA_903845455.1 uncultured beta proteobacterium
AAAAGGTCACACTGAGTTGTATCGCGGTGCTGAGTATGTGGTTGATTTTTTACCTAAAGTAAAAATTGAAGCTGCTGTTGACGATGGCATTTTGGAGCGTGCGATTGAAGCAATTGAAAAATCTGCACGTACTGGCAAGATTGGTGACGGCAAGATTTTTGTCTCTTCAGTTGAGCACGTCATTCGTATTCGTACCGGTGAAACCGGCGCGTCAGCACTTTAAAGAGAGGTTCAAAATGTTAACTTGGATGAAACAACTCGTTGCTGGTGGTGCTATGGCCTTGGCTATTGGTGTTACCGGTGTAATGGTTACTTCACCAGCGCATGCTGATGAAGTTAAAAAACCAGCTGTGACTGCTCCTGCCGCTACACCAGCAGCAGCAGTTCCTGCACCCGTTCTTTGCTCTGAAAAGTGCAATAAGGGCGATACCGCTTGGATGATGATTTGTACAGCTTTAGTGCTGTTAATGACCCTTCCTGGTTTAGCTTTGTTTTACGGTGGCTTGACTCGTAGCAAAAATATCTTGTCTATTTGCATGCAGTGTTTCATGGTCTTTTCTTTGATTTCAGTGCTCTGGGCAATTTATGGTTACAGTTTTGCGTTTACAGAAGGTGGGGCATTCTTTGGTGGGCTTGATCGCCTCTTCTTGGCTGGTATGAATCCAGACTCAGTAGCAGCTACCTTTAGTAAAGGTGTTGTAATTCCTGAGTATGTATTCATGGCATTCCAAGCAGTATTTGCGACGATTACTTGCTGCTTGATCATTGGTTCCTTTGCTGAGCGCGCTAAGTTTTCCGCAATCTTGGTATTTATGATCATCTGGTTCACATTCAGCTACTTACCAATTGCTCACATGGTTTGGTTCTGGCCTGGTCCTGATGACATCAAAGATGCTGCATCACTCGAGGCAATTACTGCTCGTGCTGGCTGGCTGTGGCAGAAGGGTGTTCTCGACTTTGCTGGCGGCACTGTTGTTCATATCAACGCTGCGATCGCTGGTTTAGTTGGTTCTTATGTCATTGGCAAGCGTGTTGGTTACGGCAAAGAAGCAATGAAGCCACATAACTTAGTTTATGTAATGTCTGGTGCAGCATTGTTGTGGTTCGGTTGGTTCGGCTTTAATGCTGGTTCAGCTCTCGAAGCAAACGGTAGCGCTGCATTGGCATTCGTGAATACTTATTTGGCTACTGCTGCTGCTGTATTGGGTTGGTCAGTTGCTGAGTGGGTTCTCAAAGGTAAGCCTTCTATGTTAGGTGCCGCGTCAGGTTGTGTTGCTGGTTTAGTGGCAATCACTCCGGCTGCTGGTTTTGTTGGCCCAATGGGTGCACTTGCAATTGGTGTTTTCGCTGGTGTAATCTGCCTCTGGGGCGTTACTGGTCTCAAGAAAATCTTGGGTTCAGATGACAGCTTAGATGTATTCGGTGTTCATGGTGTTGGCGGTATTTCCGGTGCATTGTTGACTGGTGTATTCGCTGATCCAGCTTTGGGTGGCACAGGTATTTGGGATTACGTAGCTAACGCTACCGCGCCTGATTACTCTATTGCTAGCCAATTATGGATTCAGTCTCAAGGCGTTATTACTACCTTGATCTGGTCTGGCGTAGTTTCCTTCATCGCCTTCAAATTGATCGATATCGTGATTGGTTTGCGTGTTAAGGAAGATGAAGAGCGCGAAGGTTTGGATATCAGCTCGCATGGTGAGGCTGCCTACGAGTCTTAATCAGTAGATTTACCCCTCACTGGGCGGCTTTGCTTAGTTGCCTGGTTTTTAAGCGCGGGATCCTCGGATCCCGCGTCTTTCTTTTAAAAATCTTACAATGGTGGAATGGTTCCACATCTCATCACTGCCCTTAGCGGCCCTTTACTCGAATTAGAGTCCAAGGTATTAGAAGCAACTCCAACTATAGAGCGCTGGTTTAGGCTTGAGTGGCAAGAACATACACCACCATTTTATTGTTCGGTTGATCTTCGGAATGCTGGTTTTAAGTTAGCTCCCGTAGATACCAATTTATTTCCGGGAGGTTTTAATAACCTGTCTCCCCAAATGTTGCCCTTGGCTGTGCAAGCTGCTATGGCCGCAATCGAAAAGATTTGTCCAGAAGCAAAAAACTTGCTCTTGATTCCTGAGCGACACACCCGCAATACTTTCTACCTGCAAAATATCGCACGTCTTTCATCCATCCTGCGTCAGGCTGGTTTGAATGTTCGACTGGGCACTTTATCTGACGAAATTAAAAAGCCTACTTGGATTGATCTACCAGATGGCAATCGTTTACTAATGGAGCCTTTATCGCGCATTGGCTTAAAAAAGCAGCGCTTAGGTTTGAAAGATTTTGATCCTTGTTCAATTTTATTAAACAATGATTTATCTGCGGGTATTCCACCAATTTTAGAAAGCATTCACGAGCAATATTTATTACCTGGCTTGCATGCTGGTTGGCATGTGCGTCGGAAGTCGGCTCACTTTGCTGCATATGAAGAGGTTGCCAAAAAGTTTTCTAAGTTAGTCAATATTGACCCATGGATGATTAATCCATATTTCACTAGCTGCTCAAATGTGAATTTCCATGAGCGCAAAGGTGAAGATGAATTACAAACTGCGGTAGAGCAGGTTCTGAAGAAGACTGCCAAAAAATATCGCGAGTACGGAATTAAAGAAAAGCCCTATGTCGTTGTAAAGGCAGATGCCGGGACCTATGGCATGGGTGTGATGGTAGTGCATGATCCAGCGCAACTCAAAGGCCTCAATCGTAAAGACCGCAATAAGATGAGCGTGGTCAAAGAGGGCTTGGAAGTGAGTGATGTTCTCATTCAAGAGGGTGTTTATTCTTTTGAAAAAGTAAATGAGGCCGTAGCAGAGCCAGTTGTCTACATGATTGATCGTTACGTCATTGGCGGTTTCTATCGGGTGCATACTGATCGTGGCCCAGATGAAAACCTCAATGCGCCTGGTATGCATTTCGTACCCTTGGCATTTGAGCAAAACTCACTGCCTGACTTGGGTGCTAAGCCCGGCAGTGCACCGCCAAATCGCTTTTATCTCTATGGTGTGGTTGCTCGCTTAGCCTTATTGGCTAGCTCTTTAGAGCTTGAGCGTACTGACCCTGATGCTGAATCTGCATG
>CAIMXN010000228.1 GCA_903845455.1 uncultured beta proteobacterium
AATTCTTCTGGGAAATACGATTTCACAAAACGATCACTATCGTTCCAAATGTTTCGAATCATCGAAGGCCATGGACGCTTCACAACCAAAATACCACCATGACCATTTGGCACATCATGACCTGCCTCATCCACAATGGCTGCCATGATGCCTGGCAATGGCAAGGTGCATGAACCTGGAATCATGGGTGTCGCACCTGGTAGCGGAGAAATCATATGACCACCAGTTTCGGTTTGCCAGAAAGTATCTGTGATTGGACAACGGGAACCGCCAACGTTCTCGTAGTACCACATCCAAGCTTCTGGATTGATGGGTTCGCCTACTGAACCCAAGAGGCGCAAGGATGACAAATCGTAACTCTTAGGATGGATTGCTTGATCATTACTAGATGCTTTGATCAATGAACGAATTGCCGTTGGTGCTGTGTAGAAAATGCTTGCCTTATGTTTTTCGATCATGTGCCAGAAACGACCAGCATTTGGATAAGTGGGTACGCCCTCAAACACAATCTGAGTAGCACCTACTGCAAGCGGGCCATAAGTAATATAGGAGTGACCAGTTACCCAGCCAATATCAGCAGTACACCAAAACACATCGCTTGGCTTGATGTCAAAGGTCCACTTCATGGTCAAAATAGTCCACAACAAGTAACCGCCAGTAGAGTGCTGAACCCCCTTTGGTTTACCGGTAGAGCCGGATGTATAGAGAACAAATAGGGGATGCTCTGCGCTGACCCATTCTGGCTCACAAGTGGCAGACTCATTGGCAACGACTTCATGCATCCAAGCATCGCGACCCGCCACCATTGGAATAGTTCGACCAGTACGCTTATAAACAACGACGTTTTTTACTTTTTCACAATCACCTAATCCAATGGCTTCATCAACGATCACTTTGAGAGGCAACTCTTTACCACCACGGTATTGTTCATCTGCAGTAATGACTGCAACTGCACCAACGTCAACAATACGTTCTTGCAATGATTTAGCAGAGAAGCCACCAAACACGACAGAGTGAGTGGCACCGATACGGGCACAAGCTTGCATGGCCACGATGCCTTCAATGGACATCGACATATAAATAACGACACGGTCGCCAGACTGAATGCCCATCTTACGCAGTGCATTTGCCATTTTGCAAACGCGCTCGAGCATCTCTTTGTAAGTCACTTTAGTGACTATGCTGTCATCAGCTTCAAAAATGATTGCAACTTTATCGCCTAAGCCATTTTCAATTTGGCGGTCTAAACAGTTATAGGAAGCATTGGTTAAGCCATCTTCAAACCATTTATAAAAAGGCACGCTTGATTCATCAAGAACCTTAGTAAAAGGCTTCTTCCAATAGAGATTTTCTTTAGCAAGGCGCGCCCAAAAACCCTCATAGTCCTTCTCGGCTTCCGCGCAAAGCTTGTTATAAGCATCCATTCCAGGAATGGCAGCGCCTTTTACAAAGTCTGCAGGTGGGTTAAATACGCGGTTTTCTTGCTTTAATGGTTCCATGCTTCACAGCCCTCTATCTAATGATCAATAATCTATTTCTACTAAATAACGCAGAATGATGGGGACGAAGCCCTTAGAGGTAAGAAGATAAGTGAAAACACGGGGGATGTGCTCTATGGCAAACCCTTAAAATAGGGCAAACCTTTACTAATTAAGTCCAAAAACATGACAAATATTAAACAAAACGACCTGATTCAAAGCGTAGCAGATGCATTCCAATTCATCTCCTACTATCACCCCAAGGACTTTATTGACGCCATGGGCAAAGCTTATGAGCTCGAACAAGGTGCAGCCGCCAAGGACTCTATAGCCCAAATTCTGACAAATAGCCGTATGTGTGCCGAAGGTCACCGCCCGCTTTGCCAGGACACCGGTATTTCTGTGGTTTTCCTTAAAGTTGGCATGAACGTGCAATGGTCAGACGCCACGATGGGCGTGAGCGAGATGGTGAATGAAGGTGTCCGTCGTGCCTATCTCAACCCAGATAACATGCTCCGTGCCTCCGTTTTGACTGACCCAGCCGGAAAACGCAAAAATACTGGCGACAATACCCCGGCTGTAATCCATTATGAAATTGTCCCAGGCGATGGCGTAGAAGTTATCTGCGCCGCCAAAGGGGGTGGCTCTGAGAACAAGGCCAAGATGGTTATGCTCAACCCCTCTGATTCAATTGTCGACTGGGTTCTCAAAACTGTCCCCACTATGGGTGCTGGCTGGTGCCCTCCTGGCATTTTAGGGATCGGTATAGGCGGTACCCCTGAAAAAGCCATGCTGATGGCTAAAGAGTCCTTAATGGGTCCTGTAGATATTCAGGAACTCATCACCCGCGGTCCTCAGAACAAGCTTGAAGAATTACGTCTTGAACTCTATGAAAAAGTGAACAAACTCGGTATTGGCGCCCAAGGCCTTGGTGGTTTGACTACCGTTCTTGATGTCAAAATTTTAGATTACCCAACCCACGCAGCCTCCCTGCCTGTCGCCATGATTCCGAACTGTGCGGCAACTCGCCACGTTCACTTCCATTTACACGGTGATGGCCCCGCCAAATTAGAAATCCCTTCCCTTGCCGATTGGCCTGATGTTACTTGGACTCCCGATACCAAAAAATCTAAGCGCATCAACCTAGATACCTTGACTGCACAAGAAGTTGCAAGTTGGAAACCGGGTGAAACACTGTTACTCAACGGTAAAATTTTGACTGGTCGAGATGCAGCCCATAAGCGCATTCAGGATATGCTTGCTAAAGGCGAAGCGTTGCCAGTGAGCTTTAAAAATCGGGTGATTTATTACGTTGGTCCAGTAGACCCCGTGCGCGATGAAGTGGTTGGCCCAGCCGGGCCTACTACCTCGACCCGCATGGATAAGTTCACTGAAATGATGCTGGCGCAGACGGGCTTGATTTCGATGATCGGCAAAGCCGAGCGAGGTCCCACTGCAATTGAGGCCATTAAGAAACATAAGTCGGCCTATCTGATGGCTGTGGGCGGCGCTGCTTACTTAGTGTCTAAAGCAATCCAAACTTCTAAAGTCGTTGGCTTTGCTGATTTAGGCATGGAAGCAATTTATGAATTCGATGTCAAAGACATGCCCGTCACAGTTGCGGTGAACTCTGAAGGTATCTCCATGCATGAGACTGGACCTAAAGAGTGGCAAGCCAAGATCGGAAATATTCCGGTCGTGATTGCTTAAGCACTTTCTACAAACCACACACTAAGCGTAGTTGACTACTTGGCACTGATCGGGGTTTTTGATTCTGGCGTTGGGGGCTTATCCATTTTGGATGAGGCCCTTCACCAACTTCCAGAACATGATTATATCTATCTAGCAGACTCTGCTAATGCGCCCTATGGTGAAAAGTCGAGTACATGGATTGCTGCTCGCAGTCTTGCTTTATGTCAACACCTTGCTCAGGAAGGTTGCGATGCTATTGTTGTCGCTTGTAATACTGCCACAGCAGAAGCAATTAAAGACATTCGTCTGCAATTGGAAATTCCGATTATTGGGGTTGAGCCAGGCATTAAGCCAGCAGCAATGCAATCTCAGAATGGCATTGTTGGCGTGCTCGCGACTGAAGCTACTCTTCATAGCGATAAGTTCAATGCGCTGCTGGCAACCCTTCCTGAGAATTGCCAATTTATCAAACAAGCAGGTGCAGGCTTAGTACCTCTCATTGAAGCAGGTAAAGCAGATAGCGAAGAGACCTTGGAGTTATTGGCCAAGCATTTAGAACCTATTCAGGATGCTGGGGCAGATACTTTAGTTTTAGGCTGCACCCACTACCCTTTTCTGCGCAAAGCGATACGCAAGTTATTAGGCGATAGCATTACCTTGATTGACACTAGTGAAGCTGTAGTTCGTCAACTCAAACATCAGTTGGAAGATAGAACAGCACAGAATTCTGAAGGTATATGTGGATCTATTCTCTTTATCAGCAGTAAAGATGAAGATACTCTCTTACGTATGGCCCAAGAACTGATGTCAAGCGATTTAAGTGTACACACTGTACTAGCAAAACACTTAGGTGAGCTCCAGTGAATAGTTTTTTATCTTGCCTAGATCGCTACATTCCGTTTGATAAAACAGAGCGCATCATTATTGGCATTGTGTTGCTACTGCATGCCCTCTTCTTTGTTGGTTTTCATAAGGGCATGCAACCCAAAGTCGAGGACAACTTGGATGAGAGTCGTGTCATGGCTAATTTAGTGAGTCCAGATACTGCAAAACAAGTGCAACCACAACCACCAGCGCCACCGCCACCAAAACCTCAGCAAGAAGAAAAAAAGAAAACGGTCAATGAGAAATCCTCTCAAGCACCCACACCCCCCCAGTCGCAACAACAAACTCCGACACCGCCTAGCCAGCAGCAAAGCAAATCCGAGGCACCCACTGCCAATGCAACTGTTGCCCCTTCTACGGGCGGGGGAACGAGTGGCACACCGATTCAAACCGATATTGGTAAACTGATTGTCGTATACGAACCTGATGCTGATGCCTACTACCCGTCATTCTCGAAGAGATCGGGTGAACAAGGTGAAGTGGTGGTGCGCTTGATTATTGATGAAGCAGGAAATGTTGAAGACATTGCATTGCTCAAATCAAGCACATTTCCACGTCTTGATCGCGCCGCTTCTGACATTGGCAAACGTTATCGCTTTAAACCTTACTTAGTAAATGGTTCACCCGCTCGCATTTCAACCAACCTGTTAATTAAATTTAATCTAAAGACTCAATAATATGAATACACCATTTGGCTTAGCAAATTTATGGCTCGAGGGCGATTCGATCACCCGCTTTGTAGCGCTGGCACTTCTTACCTGCTCAATTGTGACCTGGGTTATTTTACTTTCTCGTTTTTGGGATCTGCGCAATCTGCGTAAACTCACTCCAGAATTAGATAAGTTTTGGCGTGCCACTTCATTTGACCAAGGTCTCTACTCTTTCACCAAGCATGCAAGCAATCCTTATTACCAAATTGCTAAGTCTGCTTTAGATTCTTCTGCGCATCATCAAAGTCAATCTACCAATCATCGCGAACTATTACAAACCTTAAACTATTCGGACTGGATGACAAGAAGTCTTAAGATCAGTATTGATGTGGTAGCTGCCAAATTACAAAAAGGCCTTACTTTCTTGGGTTCTACTGGCGCTACTGCCCCCTTTATTGGTTTATTCGGAACAGTCTGGGGCATCTATCACGCCCTCATTTCCATTAGTAGCTCTGGTAGCGCCCAAATTGACCAAGTGGCTGGGCCCATTGGGGAAGCGTTGATCATGACCGCATTAGGTTTGGCAGTAGCGATTCCAGCAGTCTTGGGTTTTAATGCCATCAACCGCGCTAATAAATTGTTTATCGCAGATCTCAATCGCTTCGGTAATGATCTACTGGCTTATTTTGTTACTGGCGCTCGCGTTAATTCTGGAGAATAA
>CAIMXN010000229.1 GCA_903845455.1 uncultured beta proteobacterium
AATAACTTGAGCGGCAGAAAGTTTGCCTTCTAGATCTTGAATACGGCCTTCAATAAAACCTTGCTTTTCTTTAGCAGCATCGTACTCAGCGTTCTCAGAAAGATCGCCTTGGGCGCGTGCCTCAGAGATGGCATTGATGACCGAAGGACGTTCAATGTGTTTAAGACGGTGCAGTTCTTCTTTAAGAAGTTCTGCACCGCGCTTGGTAATCGGGACTGAGCTCATACTACTAACCTAACCTAAATAGCCATTCATGCGCAAGATGGCGCGTTGAAAACATGATTTTAGATTAATTGAGCGCCCGATGTAAATTTTGCAAAGAATAGACCTCAAGGGACTCTTTACTACCGTTTTGAGAGGCCATCAATCCATCCATTACTGCACGTGCCGCACTAATCGTGGTGTAGTAGGTCACGTTATTTGCTTGTGCACTGGTACGGATCGAGCGGGAATCAGCAATTGCCGTCCGAGTCTCATCCACAGTCGTAAATACCAGGGAAATTTCTCCATTTTTGATCAAGTCAACAATATGGGGACGGCCATCCTTGACCTTATTCACAACGCGAACCGGTAAACCTGCCGCTTCAATCGCTGCTGCTGTTCCTTTGGTAGCCACCATAGGGAAACCCAACTGATGCAAGAGCTTGGCCACCTCAACTGCTTTTGGTTTATCGCTGTCTTTAACCGTCAATACCACCGTACCACTCTTAGGCAACTTAATACCCGCACCTAACTGAGATTTAAAGAGTGCTTCACCGAAAGTCTTACCGACACCCATGACCTCGCCCGTTGAGCGCATCTCTGGCCCAAGGATCGGATCAATGCCAGGGAATTTATTGAATGGAAATACCGCCTCTTTGACTGAGAAATATGGGGGTTTTACTTCCTCTGTGATGCCCTGCTGTTCTAAAGTCTGTCCAACCATGCAACGCGCCGCAATCTTGGCTAATTGCAAACCTGTCGCTTTAGAGACAAATGGGACCGTACGGGAAGCACGTGGATTTACTTCGAGAACGAAGATCACATCTTTGCCATCCACATTCTGAATCGCAAACTGCACGTTCATCAAACCAATCACATTGAGGCCTTTAGCCATTGCTGCGGTCTGACGCTTGATCTCGGCTACTGTCTCATCGGATAGTGAATAGGGCGGCAATGAACAGGCAGAGTCACCAGAGTGAACGCCAGCCTGCTCAATATGCTCCATCACACCACCAATAAAGACCTGTTGGCCATCGCTGATACAGTCGACATCACACTCAATCGCATCGTTTAAGAAACGATCTAGCAATACTGGTGAGTCATGAGAAACCTTCACGGCCTCACGCATGTAGCGCTCAAGGTCACGACCATCATGCACGATTTCCATCGCGCGGCCACCCAAGACATAGGATGGACGAACAACTAATGGATAGCCAATCTCTTCAGCAAGTATTAAGGCCTCATCTTCAGCACGCGCTGTACGATTAGGTGGCTGACGCAAGTTCAAATTCTGGAGTAATTTTTGGAAACGTTCACGGTCTTCAGCAGCATCAATCATGTCTGGTGATGTACCAATAATCGGAACGCCATTCGCCTCTAGATCTAGAGCCAGCTTCAATGGAGTTTGGCCGCCGTACTGCACGATCACCCCTTTGGGTTTTTCTTTGGCAACAATTTCCAAAACATCTTCCAAAGTCAGCGGCTCAAAGTACAAACGATCTGAAGTGTCATAGTCGGTAGAAACCGTTTCTGGATTGCAGTTCACCATAATGGTTTCATAACCATCTTCACGCAATGCCAAGGCAGCGTGTACGCAGCAGTAGTCAAACTCAAT
>CAIMXN010000230.1 GCA_903845455.1 uncultured beta proteobacterium
AAATACAGTTATGCGCTTTTATGAATTCGGTATTAAACCCATTAAAACAATCAAGCCCCTCACCCCTGAAAAAGCCAGACTAGCTAGCCTAAAGAATGGCAGTGAAAGAGCTAAGAAACTATATAAAGCAGAAAAGGAGAGACAAAACCTCATCCAGGCTCAACGCAAGATTTTTAACTTATCAAGGCCCTAGCCAATTTCAAATTGATGTGAATTCGGCTGGTTTTTGGTGGTTTTTAGTAAAAAAGGGGTTGATTGCTTTGACGACTGACAGGCTATGCGAGGCTAGTGCCAAATACTTTTCACCGTTACTTAAAGTAACGGTTGATTACCAAAAAAATTAGTAAACTCAATAACACTAATCCCTACAGGAAACCTAATCATGCCTAAATCGCTTGAAGATTATCAGACTGAATTTGATCAGCTCCATCAATACCTATCCGACTCACTGGATAAAGAAATGATCAAAGGAGATCATTATGACAACGCTGAAATGATTATTTGTGCCGCTTACCCTAATGAAACTCGAAAAATCAATATTGAACGCGGCGAATTAGAGCCAGATTCCGACCCAATTGATATTGGTGGAATTCCGCCCCTAAATCTGCTTTTTGATGAAGTAGAAGATAAAGCAACGCTAATCAATGACTTTCGAAAGGCAATACAACAATGTCGCAGCTACAACATAGATGAAGTTGCATCTGAAATTATTAAATCAAGATAAGCAAATGTCCAAAACCATTATTTTCGATACCGAAGCTACAGGCATTAAAGAACCCGTATTAATAGAAGCTGCTTGGGTTGAACTTGAATCTATTGAACCCTTTACTGTTACCAGCCCTTTCGTACAGCGTTATAACCCTGGTAAACCCATTACTCTAGGTGCGCTAGCCACTCATCACATCATGGATGAGGAATTAGTGGATTGCCCGCCTGCTAGTAGTTTTAGACTGCCTGAACAGGTGGACTACATCATTGGGCATAACGTGGACTTTGACTGGGAAGTAATTGGTAAACCTGAAATCAAACGTATCTGTACGCTGGCACTTGCTCGCAAGCTATGGCCTGATTTAGATAGTCATAATCAAAGTGCTCTCATGTATTACTTAGAACGCGATACAGCACGCGAGCAATTACGCAATGCACACTCAGCTATTGCAGATGTGGGTGTTTGTGCTGTGATCCTAGATCATATTTGCCAGCAGCTAGGGGTTAAAACTATTGAAGATTTATACGCTGAATCTGAAAAGGCTAGAACACCAACTACGATGCCTTTTGGCAAACATAAAGGTATGTTGCTAGCGGATGTTCCCAGCGACTACAAACAGTGGCTACTGACTCAAGGGGATATTGATCCCTATTTAAGGAAGGCTTTGAGTGTTTAAGCTGGATCCACTTATAGGAATACGTAACATCATTTCAGCTGAAGCTAGATACTGGGAATAAACATAAGTTTGTTTACCCCTATCTAGCCGTCAGCATTTAAAGGATGATATTTCAATCATCCCCGTTTACCTAAAAACCAAAATTGAAGGTAACTCCATAAGCTTCATGGTTACTGAATGCCGCTTTGAAGGGCACTCTACAGCAATTTATAGCCTTAAACCATTGATTACAAAGAGTTTTCTGTTGATAGATTTTTGAATTGGGGTCAATAATTGGTGGCTCACTGGATGAACTATCCAGTTGTTATACTGCACTGGAGACCTTATCCAGCGAACTATGACTACTAAAAACCCACAATCATTCCGCCCACAATTTTCAGGCCATGAAACCTTCCCTTTGAGACAGTTATGGCTTAAAAAGGCCTACTCAAAAGTACAGGAAGCCTCAGAAATGAACTCCGGAAATACGCGAGGATTGTTTTCCAATGATGATGCCATTGTTAAATTTGGCGTGGGGAAAAATATGGTTTCAGCCATAAGACATTGGGCCCTTGCTTGCGAAATTATCGATGAGAGCGATGAGTTTGGATATGTAACTACTCCACTAGGAGATAAACTATTTGGGGAAAAAGGGCTAGACCCTTTTCAGGAGCACCCCACTACCGCATGGTTAATTCATTGGAAGCTAGCGGGGGAAGGCAAAAGATCCACGACA
>CAIMXN010000231.1 GCA_903845455.1 uncultured beta proteobacterium
AAAGGGCTTGAACCAGTCCGTCAGCGGCCTGGAATGTACACCCGCACCGACAATCCCTTGCATGTGATCCAGGAGGTCTTGGATAACGCTTCTGATGAGGCTCTTGGTGGATTTGGCAAGCATATTACGGTGACGATGCATACCGATAGCAGTGTGAGCGTGGAGGATGACGGTCGTGGTATTCCCGTGGGAATGCATCCCAGCGAAAAATTGCCCGTGGTGGAAATTGTTTTTACCCAACTCCATGCTGGCGGCAAGTTTGAAAAAGGTAGTGGTGGAGCCTATGCATTTTCTGGCGGCTTACACGGTGTTGGTGTTTCAGTAACCAATGCCTTATCTAAGCGCTTAGAGGTGACAGTCTGGCGTGAAGGACAAGTCTCTACTTTGACTTTTGCGGATGGCAGAGTAATTGAGAAGCTCAAATCTCGGGCTGCAGGAAAAGATGATAAGGCTCATGGCACACGGGTTCGTGCCTGGCCTGACGGTAAATATTTTGATAGCTCCAGTATCCCAATGTCGGACTTAATTCGTTTATTGAGATCCAAGGCAGTATTGCTGCCAGGCGTCAAAGTTACCTTGATTCAAGAAAAGTCTGGTGAAAGCCAAACATGGCAGTATGCCCAAGGTTTACGTGGCTATTTAAACGAAGCCATTGCACAAGCAGGGCATGGCCCTGAAGTCATTCCACCCTTTGAGGCGGAGCAATATGCCACAGGTACCGGGGAAGATGATTCCTTCGCTGAAGGCGAGGGCGCAGCTTGGGTGGTTGCCTGGACTGAAGATGGTCCTCCAGTACGGGAGAGTTATGTCAATTTAATTCCGACGCCAGCAGGCGGTACGCATGAAAGTGGTTTGCGTGAAGGCCTTTTTAATGCCGTCAAAGGTTTTATTGAAATGCATGCCTTGCAACCGAAGGGTGTGAAGTTAATGCCTGAAGATGTTTTTGCTAGAGCATCATTTATTTTGTCAGCAAAAGTATTGGATCCACAGTTCCAAGGCCAAATCAAAGAACGTTTAAATTCTCGTGATGCAGTGCGCCTTGTTTCTGGCTATGCTAAATCGGCTTTAGAGCTCTGGTTAAATCAACACGTTGATTACGGTCGCAAGTTAGCGGATTTAGTAATTAAGCAAGCTCAAGCCAGAACGCGTGCTGGTCAAAAAGTAGAAAAGAAAAAATCTTCAGGTGTCGCTGTATTGCCTGGCAAGTTGACTGATTGTGAAAGCCAAGACATTGGCATGAATGAAATCTTCTTAGTAGAGGGCGATTCAGCTGGTGGTTCAGCGAAGATGGGGCGCAATAAAGAATATCAAGCCATTTTGCCATTGCGTGGCAAGGTTCTCAACACCTGGGAAGCCGAACGCGATCGTTTGTTTGCCAATAATGAAGTTCACGATATCGCAGTAGCCATTGGCGTTGATCCTCATGGTGCAAATGATGAACCCGATATATCAAATTTACGCTACGGCAAGATTTGCATTTTGTCTGATGCGGACGTTGATGGTGCGCATATTCAAGTACTACTCTTAGCCTTGTTTTATAAGCATTTTCCTAAGTTGATTGATTTGGGGCATATCTATATTTCACGTCCACCCTTGTTTAGGGTTGATGCGCCAGCGCGGGGTAAAAAACCGGCGCAAAAGATTTATGCTCTTGATGCAAGCGAATTAACGGCTATTGAAGATAAGCTTCGTAAAGATGGTGTTAAAGAAAGCGCTTGGCAAATCTCTCGGTTTAAGGGTTTGGGTGAGATGAGTGCTGAACAACTATGGGATACCACTTTAAATCCAGATACTCGGCGATTATTGCCCGTCACTTTAGGCTCTTGGACTCAGGATGAAACAATTAAGACCATGGATATGTTGATGGGTAAATCAGAATCCGGTGCACGCCGTGATTGGTTAGAAGAGCGCGGGAATGAAGTTGAGGCAGATATCTAATGGCGACTAAAAAAACACCTGGTGCATCAGATCTAGAGCAGGCTGATTTATTTTCTGGCGTGGAGGACATGAATCTTATTGAGGTTCCCAAGCCAAATAAAAGTGTGACATCTACTGGCGGTCCCAAGGACCCCCACGATCCCAAACTCGTGGAATTAAACGAAGATGGTAAAGATAGCCTGACCCTGGCTGTGTATGCTGAGCGAGCCTATTTAGATTACGCCATCAGTGTTGTTAAAGGCCGCGCTTTACCAGATGTAGCTGATGGTCAAAAACCGGTCCAGCGCCGTATTTTGTTCTCCATGAGCGAGATGGGTTTGCGGGCCGATGCAAAGCCAGTTAAAAGTGCCCGTGTAGTGGGTGATGTACTTGGTAAGTTTCATCCGCACGGCGACCAATCCGCCTATGACGCATTGGTCCGTCTAGCGCAAAACTTCTCCTTGCGCTATCCCTTGATCGATGGTCAGGGCAATTTTGGTTCACGTGATGGAGATGGTGCTGCAGCGATGCGTTATACCGAAGCCCGTCTAACGAAGATTGCGAACTTATTGCTCAGTGAAATTGACGAAGGTACAGTGGATTTCACGGCGAACTATGATGGCTCCTTCCAAGAGCCTAAGTTATTGCCAGCACGTTTACCGTTTGTCTTGCTAAATGGTGCTTCCGGTATTGCGGTGGGTATGGCAACTGAGATTCCATCGCACAACTTGCGTGAAGTAGCCGCAGCAGCAATTGCGTTAATGAAATCTCCCAAACTCTCTACTGTCGAACTTTTGGAGATTATTCCTGGCCCAGATTTTCCGGGTGGTGGCCAAATTATCTCGACGCCTGCAGAGATTGCCCAGATTTATGAGGGTGGGCGTGGCAGCTTGAAGGTTCGTGCGCGCTGGTCTGTAGA
>CAIMXN010000232.1 GCA_903845455.1 uncultured beta proteobacterium
AACTATGGTCGTCATTCGACTAGCACGCGGCGGTTCTAAGAAGCGCCCTTTTTACAGTATCGTTGCTACTGACAAGCGCAATCGTCGCGACTCGAACTTTATCGAGCGTATTGGTTATTTCAATCCTAAGGCAGCTGAGTCAGAGCAAGCAATGCGTATTGCTCAAGACCGTTTGACTTATTGGACTGGTGTTGGTGCGCAAGTATCCCCAACTGTTGTTCGTTTGATCAAAAATAATCCTGCAGTCTAAAGACTGCTTTTCTAGAAACCCTGTCTACATGAGGGGGCTTCTAGTAGCAGGATTTTTCAGTAGTGTTATTTGGGGAAATGAGGTGACTTCAATATGAGCACGCCATCCCTAAATGATTTAATTGAGCTCGGTGCTATTGCTGATGCTCAAGGCTTGCAAGGTCAAGTGAAGGTTCGTCCTCATTCCTCAGATCCTGTAGCACTTTTATCCTCAAAAGAAATCTGGCTTTCATTGATCCCTCGTCGGGATGCGGGTGTTTCTGCTTCTCAAGAGCAGGCTTCCTTACGTGCATATAAAGTCAAACGGGCCAAGATGCATAGCGGTACGGTCGTTCTTGCTTTAGATGGCATCGTAGACCGTGATCAAGCACTTGCATTGAAAGGTGCTCGTATCTTAGTTGGGCGCATTGATTTTCCTAAAACTGAGGAAGATTCTTATTACTGGATAGACTTAATTGGTTGTCAGGCGAATAATCTGCAGGGCGAGCACTTAGGCGAGGTTTTGGACGTTACCGAAAATGGTGCCCATGGTGTTATTGCTCTTGGTGATTCTGCAAGTAAGGTAGTGAAGCAACTGGTGCCTTTTGTTAAGGAAGTGGTACAAAACGTTGATTTGCCCAACAAATCCATTACTCTAGATTGGCAATCTGACTGGTAGCTTTTCTAATACGTTAGCTAATATTTTTTTATCTCACTATGCGCTTTGATGTTGTTACTTTATTTCCAGAA
Organism: uncultured beta proteobacterium; assembly: GCA_903845455.1. Classification (GTDB taxonomy): domain Bacteria; phylum Pseudomonadota; class Gammaproteobacteria; order Burkholderiales; family Burkholderiaceae; genus Polynucleobacter. The sequence continues at coordinate 979 of CAIMXN010000232.1, forward strand.
ATGTTCCCTGCTTTAACGCAGTGGGGGGTGACGGGGCGCGCTTGTGAAAAAGGCTTAGCCAGCGTCAAGCTTTGGAATCCTCGTGACTATTGCAGCGATCCCCGTAAAACTGTGGATGATCGTGCTTATGGTGGCGGTCCTGGCATGGTCATGATGGTTAAACCCTTGGAAGACACCATCAGGGCCATCAAAGCAGCTCATCAAGCTGAAACCATCAAATCTGGTCCAGTTTGTCTCTTGGCACCCCAGGGCGAGAGGTTCTCACAAAAAATAGCGGGGGATATTCTTCATTACGGCAATATCAACTTCATTTGCGGTCGTTATGAGGCAGTTGATCAACGCTGTATTGATCGGAATGTGGATTTACAGCTTTCTATTGGTGATTTTGTGGTTTCTGGGGGTGAATTACCCGCTATGGCCATCATGGATGCTGTTATTCGGCTCATTCCAGGGGCGCTAGGGGATGATGATTCTGCAGTCCAGGATAGCTTTGTGAACGGTCTTTTGGACTATCCACACTACACTCGCCCTGAAATATATGAAAATTTATCGGTGCCAGACGTGCTTTTAGGCGGACATCACGCTAAAATAGCAGATTGGCGTCGGCAGAAGTCTTTAGAGCTGACGTTAAGGTTGAGGCCGGATTTAATTGAATCCGCTCGAACCAAAGGGTTGCTAACCCGAGAAGATGAGCAATTTCTTCGTACGCTGTGAGTAATCTCAGTATTGAATAAAACGCTTGTGTTTTGGTTTAGCGAAATTGTTTTAACTGCATCCTCTGTCTGGTCCGTTGATTTATATCTCGGGATTAAACGCTGACAAGATGTTTAAGGATTGAAAATGAATTTGATTGAAATAATTGAGCAAGAAGAGATTGCTCGCCTAAGCGCCAACAGAACCCTGCCAAGTTTTGCTCCTGGCGATACAGTAATCGTTGGTGTGAATGTAGTTGAAGGCACACGTAAACGTACCCAGGCTTTTGAAGGTGTTGTGATTGCTAAGCGCAATCGTGGACTGAATTCAAGCTTTATCGTTCGTAAGATTTCATCTGGCGAAGGTGTAGAGCGTACATTCCAAACTTACTCACCATTGATCGCTAGTATTGAAGTTAAGCGTCGCGGTGATGTACGTCGTGCAAAGCTGTATTACTTGCGTGATCGTTCTGGTAAGTCTGCACGTATTAAAGAAAAGCTTCCCGCTCGTAAAGCGGCTACTGTTCAAGCGGCTGAATAAATTATCGGCTAGAAGTAAAAAAAGGCGGCTTTGGTCGCCTTTTTTGTTGCCCTTGACCCATCCTAAAATAGGTTGACACTTTTTAATACATAAAAAGGAGTGTCATATGGGTATTGGAGTTAAGCGTAGTCAGTCCGACTACACCATGGCCTTTAAATTGTCCGTGGTTGAGCAAGTAGAAAAAGGAGAATTA